>JAKSIY010000099.1 GCA_024398535.1 Bacteroidaceae bacterium | reverse complement strand
CGTTCCGCGAAGGTAATACTCGAACAACAGCGGTATTCATAATAAAGTATCTGCATTCTTGCGGTTTCAATGTTAATATTGAGCTGTTCGCTGATAATTCCTGGTACTTCCGTAACGCCCTGGTACGCGCCAATTACCGTAATCCGCAGAAAGGCATACAACCAGACAAATCCTTCCTCGTTAAATTCTTCCGAAATCTGTTGCTCGGTGAGAATAATGAGTTGAAGAATCAACATATGCTGATTGGGGACAAGTAAGACGAGAACAGATTGAAGACACCTGATTTTCACCCGTTTATATTATGGACATTTTTGAAATGAAATTCGCGAAAGTCTTTCCTCTTTTGATTGCCAAGGCAGAGAGGAAAGGAAGGACACGGGATGAAGTGTTCAAGGTTACCATGTGGCTCTTGGGGTACACCAAGGAAGAACTGGAAGCGTTGCTTGAAAGTGAAGCCACTTATGGCGACTTCATAGATCACGCTCCTGCCAAGAACCCAGCCAGAATGGACATCAAAGGAAGGATATGCGGCATCAAGATTGAAGATATTGAGGATCCCCGAATGAGGGACATCCGCATCCTTGACAAGCTAGTGGACGATCTGGCAAAAGGTAAGGAGATCAAACAATGAAAAGAAATAATATGTGGTGGATTTTTGCAATACTCTCTGCCGTATTTGCTGCGGCTACAGCCATACTGGCAAAGATGGGAATCGAAGGTGTTGATTCCAACCTGGCCACTGCCATACGCACCATCGTGGTTCTGCTCATGGCGTGGGGCATGGTATTGTAAAAATCATACTATATAAACCATGAGCATTTTATTCTTCTTCATAATAGCACTCAACGCGGTCACATTTCTTGTGTACGGCATCGACAAGCTCAAGGCAAGAAAAAACAAGTGGCGCATTCCGGAATCCACCCTATTGCTGCTCGCAGCCTTTGGCGGAAGCATCGGAGCATGGCTTGGCATGCGTGTCTGGCATCACAAGACGATGCACAGGAAGTTCAAATATGGAGTCCCGCTGATCCTGTTTCTTCAGATTGCCCTGCTTGTCTATCTCTTCATTTGATTTGTGTTTAAAGAAACAAAGAATAATGCAAGCATACACATACATAGAGAAAGGTAAGTTTGCCTTGGTAGAAAAGCCAAAGCCTGCTATTATTGCCCCTACAGATGCCATTGTGCGAGTTACTCTTGGCTGCATCTGCACAAGCAACCTTCACATTGGAAATAAGAAAATAGACAATAACAATGCAATTCATTATCAAGGCCTATGACGGCAATGCCATGCATATATTACCATTTTACGATTATCACATAATGATAATATGATAATCCTATTTCTTTGCATGTGCAGCAAAAAACCTGGAATATGAAAAATCCATTTATCACCAACGGATATGCCGGCAGCGAGTATTTCTGCGACAGGAAACATGAGACCGACGACATGCGTTCATAACTGGTCAACGAGAACAACATCGCTATCATATCCCCTAGAAGGATAGGTAAGACCGAACTGATCAATCACGTTTTCGACTGTGATGAATTTCGCACGAAGTACCACTGCTTCATTGTTGACATCTATGCAACACAGTCTGTCAGCGATTTTCCCGCCTCTTTCTGATAATTAAACTACCGCAGTTTCTGAAGCAGGAATTGTCTGCGATACTGAAGTGGCGACTGTCCAGTCATACGTTTGAAGAATTTTCCGAAGTCTGATTGCGACGGAAAATCCAGTTCATTACTGATTTCCTTGATACTCTTGTCACTCAGCGACAGTTTTGCCTTTATCATTAGGGTTGAATACTGGTCAATTATTGACTGCCCGGTCTGTCCTGTCTGCCGTTTGATGAACGTAGATAGGTATTTGGGGTGGTAACCCAGCTGACAGGCATAGAAGAAAAGTGAACGATGCGTACGACAGTTTTTCTCTACCAGACTGATAAACCGACGTACCAGGCTCTCTTCTGAGAATGCTCTCAGCCTTACGGAAATATCACGCAGCTCACGTCCTTTGGCGCTGAAGCCGAACGCTTCATAGAGATAGTATCCTGTGCTATAGAAAAAGGCACGCATAAGACTCAGAAGACACTCTTCCTGATATGGATTATCTTGAAAGCACACAACTCTTGACAACGCTTCAAAAAACAGGTTTGCACTCTCCATGTAGGTATTTGAAACCCTTATTACAGGAGTCTCATCAAGCACGAACATGGTCAGGAACACATCGCTTATGCTCAAGGCCTTTTCCAGATTTCCACCTATCAACAGCACGTTGGCAGAATAGTCCTCAGACAGAGAGAGGCATTCTATATTCTGTCCGGCACGAAATACAGAGATGTAGCGCCGGCCTATGTATTTCTCTTCAGAATCGATGCAGAACTCCGCATGTCCCCTCAGAGAAAACATAACAATGGTAAAGTCTATGATAATGCCTTTGTCAGGAAACCTGCACTGATCAAGCATTACAAACTGTCTTGGATTATCAATTCCGTTGAAGGCACAAAAAGCATCGAACGTCATGTGGTTTTGAATATTTTTCTTTCACAAAGTTACAATAATATTACTAATACTCCAACCTTTAAGAATTCCTTCTCTTTATCAATGATTTAAGGTATTGTATTTTTGCGTCCGTTTTTAGACAAGTAACATAATGATGAAGGCATATATGCGACTGAAAAGAATGAAAGAGTCATATATTGACACTCTTTCCACCCTATACGATTATTCAACCAGTGTCTATCACGACAAGAAGTTCACAAACTGGGTAGATGGCGGCGAAGGTTGCTACACCTATTCAGAATTCAAGAAGACATGTGACGGATTGTCTAAACTTCTGACTCAGTACGGCATAGGTTGCGGCGACAAGGTTGCAATCTTTTCACAGAGCATGCCTAACTGGTCTATAGCCTTCTTCTGCGTGGTTCCTTTCGGAAGAATTGCAATTCCTATTCTTCCTGACAGTTCTGAAAATGAAGTGAACAACATAATCAACCACTCGGGGAGCAGCGTAATTTTTGTTTCGCAGAAACTGGCCGGCAAGGTCAGTCAGGAAATCCGTGACCGGATGTCTCTTGTTATTGATATTGATACACTTAAGGTTATCCAGTCTGATGACGACAAATTCACATGTGACGGCCGCACAGCTGTTCCGATGCCAGATGACATTGCAACCATCATTTATACATCGGGAACAACCGGCAATGCCAAGGGCGTTGTGCTGAGTCACAGAAACCTAATCTCAAATGTAACTACCTGTTCTCACCTGAAGAAGAGAACCACCAGAGACCGTTGGCTGTCACTTTTGCCAATGGCTCATACTCTTGAAATGACCATAGGCCTACTCTACCCAATGTTCTGTGGAGCATCAATATACTACCTGAAGACACAACCCGTTCCGGCACTTCTGCTGAAAGCCATGAAGACAGTAAAGCCAACCACCATGCTCTCCGTTCCTCTCATTATGGAGAAAATTTACAAAGGTAGTGTAGTGCCTACAATCCAGAAGAGCCGCCTGTTACAGTGGATGAATGAGAACATGCATTCACTCATGTGCAGGATTATTGGTCTGAAACTGAAAAAGACATTCGGCGGACACTTGGATTTCTTTGGAATAGGGGGTGCCAAACTTGATTCTGAGGTAGAGAAATTCCTGCTTGAGTCTGGATTCCCATACGCTATCGGATACGGTCTTACCGAAACATCGCCGCTGATTGGCTACGCCCTTGGCAAACAGAGGTCTGTCGGCTCATTCGGAAATCCTGTCTTCAGTGTCCAGATGAGGCTTGATGACGTCAATCCCGAGACCGGCGAAGGTGAAATTGTCGTGAAGGGGCCAAACATCATGCTGGGTTACTACAAGGATCCAGAGCGCACCAAGAGTGTATTCACCCAGGATGGCTATTTCCGCACCAACGACCTGGCTGTTCAGGATGAAAAAGGTCGATTCTACATTAAGGGCCGCAAGAGCAACATGATTCTGGGTGCATCGGGCGAAAACATCTATCCCGAAGAGATTGAGAGCGTAATCAACAATGTTGAGAATGTCACAGAATCAATAGTTGTAGAGAGAAACGGCCGTCTTGTAGCTTTGGTTCAGCCTATTGACGGTTTCATTGACTGGGACAAGGAGAGCGAAGACCGCATCCTTGAAAAACTTGACGAGTGGAAGAGCCGCGTGCTGAAGATTGTCAACAAAAATGTCAACAGGACATCGCAGGTCAGCTCAATTGAAGTAATGAAAGAGCCTTTTGAAAAGACTGCCACACTTAAGATCAGACGCTTCAAATACAAGGAGAGCGCTCCTACTGTTGAAGAACAGAGAAGCGCCTCTGAGGGATAAAACAGCGTGCAACCCATCAGAGCTGCACGCTGCTTTTTATTTTCGAACGATTCGGGACCTGTCCCCAAAACCGTTCGCCAAAACGGGACCTGTCCCTCGCCAGGCGATGACCTGTCCCCAAAATCGTCGTTTACTTAACCTCCTCAAAATCAGCATCCTGAACATCAGGGCCCTGCTGACCGTTCTGAGGACCAGCCTGCTGGCCGCCGCCGAAGCCTGCGCCTGCACCAGGACCAGCCTGAGCGCCGCCCTGGGCACCGCTCTGAGCGTACATTTCAGCGCTTGCAGCCTGGAATGCAGTGTTCAGCTCAGCCATTGACTTGTCAATTGCAGCAAGGTCCTGAGCCTTGTGAGCCTCCTTCAGGGCATTCAGAGCACTCTCAATAGGAGCCTTCTTGTCAGCTGGCAGCTTGTCACCAAGTTCGTTGAGCTGCTGCTCGGTCTGGAAGATCACTGAGTCAGCCTGATTCAGCTTGTCAATCTTCTCACGCTCCTTCTTGTCTGCATCGGCATTTGCCTCAGCCTCGGCCTTCATACGGTCAATTTCCTCCTTTGACAGGCCTGATGATGCCTCAATTCGGATAGCCTGCTCCTTGCCGGTAGCCTTATCCTTGGCAGAAACCTTCAGGATACCGTTGGCATCAATATCAAATGTAACCTCAATCTGTGGAACTCCACGGCGTGCCGGAGCAATACCCTCCAGATTGAACTGACCGATAGACTTGTTCTGGCTGGCCATTGGACGCTCACCCTGCAGAACATGGATTGTTACTGCAGTCTGGTTGTCAGCGGCTGTAGAGAATGTCTCAGACTTCTTGCAAGGAATTGTGGTGTTAGCCTCAATCAGCTTGGTCATTACACCGCCAAGAGTCTCAATACCCATTGTCAGAGGTGTTACGTCAAGCAGAACAATGTCACCTACTCCACCCTCCTTGTTCAAGATAGCACCCTGGATCGATGCACCCACGGCAACAACCTCATCTGGGTTAACGCCCTTTGAAGGAACCTTGCCAAAGAAATCCTCAACCAGCTTCTGTACGGCTGGGATACGGCTTGAACCACCTACCAGGATTACCTCATCAATGTCAGAGTTGCTCAAACCGGCATCGCTCATAGCCTTGCGGCATGGCTCAAGACAAGCCTGGATGAGGCCATTTGCAAGCTGCTCAAACTTGGCACGTGTCAGAGTCTTTACAAGGTGACGTGGAACACCTGCAACCGGCATGATGTATGGCAGGTTGATTTCAGTTGAAGTTGAAGAAGAGAGCTCAATCTTAGCCTTCTCAGCAGCCTCCTTCAGACGCTGCAGGGCCATTGGATCAGCAGAAAGGTCTGCACCCTCATCATTCTTGAACTCCTGGATCAGCCAGTTGATGATTACCTGGTCAAAGTCATCACCACCCAGATGGGTATCACCGTTTGTGGCAAGAACCTCAAACACACCGCCACCGAACTCAAGGATAGAGATATCGAAAGTACCGCCACCAAGGTCGAATACGGCAATCTTCATATCCTTATTAGCCTTATCAACACCGTATGCAAGAGCAGCGGCTGTAGGCTCGTTCACGATACGCTTAACCTCAAGACCGGCAATCTGGCCAGCCTCCTTGGTAGCCTGACGCTGAGAATCTGAGAAGTATGCAGGAACTGTGATTACAGCCTCTGTAACCTCCTGGCCCAGATAATCCTCGGCAGTCTTCTTCATCTTCTGCAGAATCATTGCAGAAATCTCCTGAGCGGTGTACAGACGGCCATCGATGTCAACGCGTGGCATGTTGTTGTCACCCTTCACTACCTTGTAAGGAACGCGTGAAACCTCTTTCTGAACCTGATCCCAGTTCTCACCCATGAATCTCTTGATAGAGAATACTGTTCTCTGTGGGTTTGTGATAGCCTGACGCTTTGCTGGATCACCAATCTTACGCTCGCCGCCATCAACGAATGCAACTACAGATGGAGTTGTACGCTTGCCCTCTGAGTTTGCAATGACTGTAGGCTCGTTACCCTCAAAAACTGATACGCATGAGTTTGTTGTACCAAGATCGATACCAATAATCTTTCCCATATTACTATTTTTTATTTGTTATTACCTTTTTTGTTGTAGCCCCTTTGCGGTGCTTTCGCTGACATAAAGGACAAACCCTGTGCCATTGCTGTCAGTCTGCCAAATAGTCAGCAGAAATATATTTCCATACTGACATTTTTCTCTTATCTTTGTATGCAGAAGGGACAAAGTTGACATGTCTGCCAAGGCACACCATAGGCCCATGCACTCCTGTCCCCATAACCAGATAATAATAGAATAGAATATATGGCAAAGAAAGAGAACGATGCTGCCGAGATGTCTGCACAGCAGCTTGCAGCAGCAGAGAAACTGAAGGCGCTTAAAGCCGCTACAGAGAAGATTGAGAAGAGTTTCGGTAAAGGCTCAATCATGAAACTCGGTGAAGAGAACATTGAACAGGTAGAAGTAATCTCGACCGGTTCCCTTGGTCTGAACGCAGCACTTGGTGTTGGCGGCTATCCAAAGGGCAGGATTATTGAGATCTACGGTCCGGAATCATCAGGTAAGACTACCCTGGCAATCCACGCAATTGCAGAAGCCCAGAAGGCCGGCGGCATCGCTGCATTCATCGATGCAGAGCATGCATTTGACCGCTTCTATGCAGCCAAGCTTGGAGTTGACATTGACAATCTGTGGATCTCACAGCCGGACAACGGCGAGCAGGCACTTGAGATTGCAGAACAGCTTATCCGTTCTTCTGCAATTGACATCATTGTCATTGACTCGGTAGCAGCCCTGACACCAAAGGCAGAAATTGAAGGTGACATGGGTGACAACAAGGTAGGTCTTCAGGCCCGTCTCATGTCTCAGGCACTCAGAAAGCTTACTGCCGCAATCAACAAGACAAACACGACCTGTATCTTCATCAACCAGCTGCGTGAGAAGATCGGCATCATGTTCGGTAACCCAGAGACAACCACCGGTGGTAACGCCCTGAAGTTCTACGCCTCTGTCCGTCTTGACATCCGCCGTGTGACACAGCTCAAGGACGGTGACAATGTAATAGGTAACCAGGTACGCGTAAAGGTTGTAAAGAATAAGGTGGCACCTCCATTCCGCAAGACCGAGTTTGACATCATGTTCGGTGAAGGAATCTCAAAGAACGGTGAGATCGTTGACCTTGGCGTAGAATACGGAATAATCAAGA
>JAKSIY010000098.1 GCA_024398535.1 Bacteroidaceae bacterium | reverse complement strand
TCGTGGAAGGAAAATGCTCAAAGAACGCGGAAATCATGCCACGACTCCTACGCAGGGCACGATACACGGGAGTCGTGGAAGGGAAATACCAAAAGCACGCGGAAAGCGCGCCACGACTCCTGCACAGGGCACGATACACGGGAGTCGTGGAAGGAAAATGCTCAAAGAACGCGGAAATCATGCCACGACTCCTACGCAGAGCACGATACATGGGAGTCGTGGAAGGAAAATGCCTAAAGAACGCGGAAAGCGTGCCACGACTCCTACACAGGGTACGATACATGGGAGTCGTGGAAGGAAAAATACCAAACGCACGCGCACAAAAGCGCGCACAAAAGCGCGCGGAAAATGCTGAAAGTTAGCAGAAAATTTGCATCAATGAAATAATGCCTTTACCTTTGCGGCACAAAAAGGAATCATAATGATTATGAACTTTTCTGCACACCATCATCATCATACCAGCAGGTAATCCGGCGGGTCTGATGTTCGTGTGCTTCAGTATAAGGCTTGCCGGAAAACGGCAGGCCTTTTTTATTTGATAATTTAAAACCTAAATATACCATGCTTAGAATAGCAGTACAGTCAAAAGGTCGTCTCTACGAAGAGACAATGAACCTTCTTCAGGAATCAGGCATCAGCCTAAGTCTTTCAAAGAGGACTCTTCTCATTCAGGCAGGGAATTTCCCGCTTGAGGTCCTGTTCTTGCGTGATGATGATATCCCACAGTCAGTTGCCGGAGGAGTGGCTGACATAGGTATTGTCGGTGAGAACGAGTATGTTGAGCGTGCAGAAGATGCAGAAATCATCAAAAGGCTGGGATTCAGCAAGTGCCGTATCTCACTGGCCATTCCAAAAGCTGAGCAGTACGACGGTCCACAGTGGTTCAACGGAAAGAAAATTGCTACCTCATACCCAGGCATCCTCAACACATGGCTCAAGCAGAATCACATCGCTGCAGACATCCACGTGATCACCGGTTCGGTCGAGATCAGCCCTGGTATCGGCCTTGCAGACGCCATCTTTGACATTGTAAGTTCAGGCTCAACCCTGATCAGCAACAATCTTAAAGAGGTAGAGGTTGTCATGAAGTCAGAAGCCCTGCTGATAGGCAACAAGGGCATCAGCGCAGAGAAGAAGTCAATCCTTGACGAGCTGCTTTTCCGTTTTGACTCCGTAAAGGCTGCCCAGGGAAAGAAGTACATCATGATGAACGTTCCGAATGACAACCTTGACACTGTCCTCAAGGAACTTCCGGGCATCAAGAGTCCTACTGTGATGCCACTTGCCCAGCAGGGATGGAGTTCCGTACACACCGTACTTGACGAGAAGCAGTTCTGGGAGATCATTGGCAAGCTCAAGGCAGCCGGCGCCGAGGGTCTTCTTGTACTTCCAATTGAAAAGATGATTCTATGATCAGCATTGAATATCCGGCAAGAGAAAGCTGGAAAGAATTCCTGAAGCGCCCTGCACTTAATGTCGAGGGGCTTTACGACCGCGTGCAGGCCGTTCTTGACAACGTCAAGGCAAACGGAGACAAGGCCCTGCTTGACTATGAGGAGCAGTTTGACGGCATCCGCCTCTCTTCACTTGCAGTTTCAGAAGAGGAACTGGCCGATGCAGAGCGCCAGGTTTCTGAAGAGCTTAAGGAGGCTATCCGCAAGGCAGCCGCAAACATAGAGAAGTTTCATGCTTCACAGATGCCAAAGCCTGCACGCATCGAGACAACTCCAGGCGTCACCTGCTGGCAGAAGGCTGTTGCCATCCAGAAGGTAGGACTCTACATCCCGGGAGGCACCGCCCCACTCTTTTCAACGGTACTCATGCTGGCAATCCCGGCAAAGATTGCAGGATGCTCTGAGATTGTTCTCTGTACGCCACCGAACAAGCAGGGAAAGGTCAATCCTGCCATTCTCTATGCCGCAAAGGTCGCAGGAGTAAACCGTTTCTTCAAGCTTGGCGGATCACAGGCAATTGCTGCCATGGCATACGGAACAGAGAGCGTGCCTAAGGTATTCAAGATATTTGGTCCTGGAAATCCGTATGTCACTGCAGCCAAGCAGATTGTTTCCCTGCGCGATGCCGCCATTGACATGCCTGCCGGCCCATCTGAGGTTGAGGTAATAGCTGACGAGACCGCAAACCCGGTATTCGTGGCTGCAGACCTGCTCTCTCAGGCAGAACACGGACGTGACAGTCAGGTAATCCTGGCCACCACGTCAAGGGAACTGCTTGACAAGGTTCAGGCCGAGGTTGAACGTCAGACCGCCCTGCTTCCGCGCATGGAGATTGCAGGCAGTGCACTTGAACACAGCCGTCTGGTTCTTCTGAAGAATACCGATGAAATAATTGAGTTGACCAACCAGTACGCCCCGGAACATCTGATCATCCAGACCAAGGATTATATGGAGATTGCAGAAAGGGTTGTAAATGCAGGATCGGTATTCCTTGGCAGCTATTCACCTGAGAGTGCAGGAGACTATGCATCGGGCACCAACCACACACTGCCTACCAGCGGTTATGCGACTGCCTACTCAGGAGTCAACCTGGACAGCTTCATGAGAAAGATCACCTTCCAGGAACTGACCCAGCAGGGTCTCAGGACACTTGGTCCTGTCATTGAAACCATGGCAGCCGGTGAATTCCTTGACGCACACAAGAACGCTGTAACAGTAAGACTTAAAGAACTATGAGACCTCTTGACGAGCTTATCAGACCAAACATAGCCGCACTTGAGCCATACTCAAGCGCAAGAGATGAATACAAGGGCAAGGAGGCACATGTCTTCCTTGATGCCAACGAAAACCCATACGACACCGGCTACAACCGCTATCCTGACCCACTGCAGCGTGACCTGAAGGAGAAGATATGCAGCATCAAGGGTGCCACCCCGGCAAATCTGTTCCTGGGCAACGGAAGTGATGAGGCCATTGACCTCATGTTCCGCGTATTTTGCCGTCCGGGCATCGACAACGTGGTTGCCATGGAGCCTTCATACGGTATGTACAAGGTGTGCGCAAACGTCAACGACATTGAGTACCGCGCTGTAAGGACCAATGCTCAGTTCCAACCGGAAATCGATGCCATGCTGGCTGCAGCCGATGCCAACACAAAGCTGATGTTTTTCTGTTCCCCGAACAACCCAAGCGGCAATCTAGTTGAGAGAGCCCTGCTTGAAAGAGCACTGAAGGAGTTCCAGGGAATCGTGATCATTGACGAGGCTTACATTGACTTTGCCTCTGAGCCTTCATTTGTCAGACAGCTTGACAGCTACCCGAACCTGGTGGTTCTGCAGACATTCTCAAAGGCATGGGGTCTTGCAGGCATCAGACTCGGCATGGCATTTGCACAGCCGGAGATAATCAATGTAATGAATAAGGTGAAGTACCCTTACAACGTAAACCAGTTGACACAGGACAGGGCATCGGCCATGCTTGATGACTACCAGAAGATAAGGGAATGGACAGAGAGCATCCTGAAGGAGCGTGCACGCATGGAGACTCTGGTATCAGCGCTTCCATACTGCACCCAGGTACTTCCGTCTGACGCGAACTTCATCCTGGCACGCATGCCTGAAGCCACCAAGATTTACAACTACCTGGTGGACAACGGAATAATTGTACGCAATCGTAGCAGGATTACCCTTTGTCAGGATTCACTCAGAATAACCATCGGCACCAGTCAGGAGAATGACCAGCTTATTGAATGCCTCAAGAAATACAATCTATAAAACGCAGATCCATGAAAAAGAGAGCACTCTTCATAGACCGTGACGGCACCATTGCCGTAGAACCGCCAGTAGATTACCAGCTTGACTCACTTGACAAGCTTCAGTTTGTTCCCAAGGCAATAGGAAGCCTCTCATTCCTCAGGAAGAAGACTGACTTTGAATTCGTAATGGTCAGCAACCAGGACGGTCTTGGAACCAGCAGCTTCCCGGAAGAGACATTCTGGCCAAGCCACAACCTTATTCTGGAAACCCTGAAAGGAGAAGGCGTTGAGTTCGACGACATCCTCATTGACCGCAGCATGCCTGAAGACAACGCCCCTACCCGCAAGCCACGCACCGGTATGATGGGTCACTACATGACAGGAGAATACAGCATGCCCGACTGCTATGTCATAGGCGACCGTGCCACCGACGTGGAACTTGCCTACAATCTGGGCTGCAAGGCAATCCTTCTTCAGGACACCACAGAAATTCTCAGCGACAAGTTGAAGGATACCTGTGTATTCAATTCTACAGACTGGTGGCAAATTGCCACATTCATCTTTGCAGGAGAAAGGACCGCACGTGTTCAGCGCACCACAAAAGAGACAGACATCCTGATAGAGCTGAATGCAGACGGAACCGGCCAGGCAGATATTTCCACCGGACTTGGCTTCTTTGACCACATGCTTGAGCAGATTGCAAAGCATGGCAGCATGGACCTGAAGATCCATGTCAAGGGAGATCTTGAGGTTGACGAGCATCACACCATTGAGGACACCGGCATCGCACTTGGTGAGTGCCTGCTCAAGGCACTTGGTGACAAGCGCGGAATTGAGCGTTATGGATACTGTCTGCCAATGGATGACTGTCTGTGCCAGGTAGCACTTGATTTCGGAGGACGTCCATGGCTTGTATGGGATGCAGAATTCAAGCGTGAAAAGATTGGAGAGATGCCAACAGAGATGTTCCTGCACTTCTTCAAGTCAGTCAGCGATGCTGCCCGCATGAACCTGAACGTCAAGGCAGAGGGCACAAATGAGCATCACAAGATTGAAGGCATCTTCAAGGCATTTGCCAGGGCATTGAAAATGGCAGTCAGAAGGGATATAACCAACTTCCAACTGCCATCAACAAAAGGTATGCTGTAAGCTTCTTACTTAGAAGCAGCGTAGCGTGCATTCAAACCGGCAACGACCTCATTTGTAATGTTCATTGCTGGATCTACAAGCAGGATATTGTCACCGACCTTACTCAGGATCATGCTATATCCTGCTGTCTTGTTATACTCCTTAAGGAATGACTGAATAGAGTCACTGATCTTAAGGCTGTTGTTGTCACTCTCAAGAGCAAGCTCGTTTGAAAGACGGTCATTAAGATCCTGCAGTTCCTGCTGCTTCTTGAGCAGACGGTTCTGCTCCTGCTGTGCTCTCTCCTGTGACGAGAACACGTTATTCTGAAGCTTCTTCTGGAACTCTTCTGCCTCCTTCTGGAACTTGCTTGCCTCTTCTGCAAGAAGCAGACGGCTGTTCTCCTCCTTCCTGAGCATCTCCTCAGAGATATCCTGATAGAAATCATAGTTAGCAAGGAGAGTATCAATCTCCACGTAGGCAATCTTAAGCTCACCTGAAGCTACCGGCACTGCTGTTGGTGCTGGAGTATTGTTCTGAGCGCACTGGGCAAAACCAAGAACCATAGCAACAGCAAGCATGCTTCCCAAAATTCTGTTTACTTTCATATAAATATTTGTTATTGTTTTCTGCTTCTCTCATCAACTGCCATGTGATTCCCCATCCTGGCCTGGGCATCCTGTTCCTCTACGCAACCGATGCCACGTTTCCTCATTGCAGGATTCTTGCCTACATGGATATTAGGAAACTTCCCTTTTATCATAATTCCCACTGACAGCAGGGCTACTCCTGCCAGGAGAATTGCAACGGAATACAGCAGTGTTATTAACATAGCCCACAAAGTTATTGAACTTTAGCGGATAATCAGCACACCAATAAATTAAAAATCGTTACTTTTGGACAATTGAAGAATCACAAAACAAACTACAGCATATGAACAACAAGGATTGGACAGAGAACATTATGACCATATTCGGTCAGATCTGTCAGATACCACGTCCGTCAGGACATGAAGAGAAAATCAGAAAATATCTCACAGACTGGGCCACAGAGCGTGGTCTTGCCTATAAGACCGATGCTATCGGAAACGTAGTAATTGCCAAGCCGGCATCGGCCGGAATGGAGGACAGGCCGACCGTAATCCTCCAGGCACACATGGATATGGTATGTGAGAAAGATGCCGGTCTTGACCACGACTTCATGACCCAGCCAATTGAGACCTACGTAGAAGATGGCTGGCTCAAGGCACGCGGAACAACGCTTGGCGCTGACGACGGCATGGGAATTGCCATGGCATTGGCAGTACTGGACAGTGACAGCATACAGCACGGACCTATTGAGTGTCTGTTCACCGTTTCAGAAGAGACCGGACTTGACGGAGCATCGAACCTTGCGCCTGGCATGATGAACGGAAAGATTCTGATCAACCTTGACTCAGAAGATGAGGGTCAGATCTTCATAGGCTGCGCAGGTGGCATGAACACCACAATCACATTTGACTACACTCCGGAATCAGTTCCAGCAGGCAGCTTCTTCCTTCAGGTAAGCGTTGACAAACTTCATGGCGGTCACTCCGGTGATGACATAAACAAGGGCTTTGCCAACGCAAACAAGATTCTGGCACGCTTCCTTGCTGAGGAACTTGAGAAATATCCTATCAGCCTTTGCAGTTTCAACGGCGGCAACCTGCACAATGCAATTCCGCGCGATGCCACTGCCATCATTGCAGTTCCATCTGCAGCAAAGGAACATATCCGCGCAGACTTCAACATCTACGCAGACACCATTCAGCGTGAATACCACGTCACAGAGACTACGGCAAACTTCACCATGCAGTCATCTGATCCTGTCGCAGAAAGAATTGAGCAGAAGGTTGCAGAAAACTTCATTCACGCTGTCCAAGGAGCCTTCAACGGTGTATTTGCAATGAGCATGGATATGCCGGGACTGGTTGAGACATCAAGCAATCTGGCATCTGTAAGGACAAAAGAAGGTAAGATTGTAATCGTTTCAAGCCAGCGCAGTTCAGTGGAATCATCAAAATATGCCGTCAGGGATACCATAGCAGCAATCTTCCGTCTGGCAGGCGCCACTGTAGAGAGCAACGGGGGTTACCCAGGCTGGACCCCTAACGTCAAGTCTGCCCTTCTGAAGGTTGCAACAGACACCTACCGTCAGCTCTTTGGAAAAGAGGCTCAGGTCCTCTCAATCCATGCTGGTCTGGAGTGCGGACTGTTCCTTATCAACTATCCGGAACTGGACATGATTTCTGTAGGTCCTACCCTGCGCGGCGTTCACTCTCCTTCCGAGCGTCTTGAGCTCTGCACCGTGAACATGGTATTCATCCATCTGATTGAGATTCTGAAGAACATCTGAGATATCCCATAAACATAGTCCATCCCCGGCGTCTCTGCTCTGCAGGTGCTAGCCGGGGATGGACTATGTTTATGACAATACGTTCTGTATTACGGACGTACCAGCCTGATATGGAACACTCCACCGGCAATGGTATTTTCCTGACTCTGGAAACGGACTGTCACAATCTTCTTACCCTGCAGCATCTCTGCTGGGATAGCGTATTCAACCTCCTGAAACTCAGCCTTGTTCCACTTGCGGAACAGGGTCTCTGTGGCCAGTTCCTTACCGTCAACCAGGATAGTGAAGCGACGGTTGCGCTCAGATTCATTGCCCCAGTAGCGCACCATCAGCGTAAGATCCGTGCGGCCATCTGTGTTCATCTCATATTCAAAGAATCGAAGATGTCCTTCAAGAGAATTGTATTTCAGTCCGCTGGCCGAACAGAAATTCATACAGCCTCGTTACATTTGCTGCAAGATTCACCGG
>JAKSIY010000097.1 GCA_024398535.1 Bacteroidaceae bacterium | reverse complement strand
CGGCGCTCCCTAGACGCGCTCTCTTGCGAAGGACGCATCCTGCGGCACTGCTCCGTACTCACCTCACGCGACAGATTCTCTATTCCATGCTGAAGATATGGCACCGGAAAGAGAATACCTTAGGTTTCCGCGGGCAAAGGTATTATCTGTTATTTGTGTGCGTTGGTATTTCTCTTTTTCCGTGAATTTGGCACGCAAGCTCTCTGCTTCCCATGGTCTAGCACACAAGGTTCCTACTTTGTCGGAATCCGCCAAACAAGGTCTGTTTCCGAAATTCGCCAAGTTGGGAAACGCATAGTGGCGTTCTGGGGCTTCTGAGGGTGGTTGCCGTTCCCCAAGGGCCTATTTCGGGGGGTAGGGAAACACTAGGGCCCGCCACACGCCTTCTAGGGCAGGTTTGTGTTTCCCTCTTTGGCGAAAACCAGAAAATACCCCCGCACTCGGACAACGCACGCGGAAAACAAGTACGCTGAGAAGGCTATGTGTGTGAGGTTCCGTAGCGGAAGTGTTTTGGCAAGTGAGCGGGCATCAGCGAAGAACGGAACAACGGACGGGACGTAAAAGGAGCAATAGGCGACAGGACACGCAGTCGTGCTATACGCAGGAGAATTGCTTCTGTCACCGCGAACGTTACGGCACGGACGTCCGTGATGAGCGTAGAGAGCGAACCGCCAAAACACCCCGCAACGATTGACGTTAATCCGCGTGCGTTGGTATTTCTCTTCTTCCGTGAATTTGGCACGCAAACTCTCTGCTTCCCATTGTCTAGCACACAAGATTCCTACTTTGTCGGAATTCGCCAAACAAGGAAACACTATGTGGCGTTCTGGGGCTTCTGAGGGTGGTTGCTGTTCCCTTAGGGTCTATTTCAGGGGGTAAGGAAACGCTAAGGCCCGCCACACACCTTCTAGGGCAGGCTTGCGTTTCCTTCTTTGGCGAAAACCAAGGTATACCCCCGCACTCGACCATCACACACGGGAACGGAACGCGAGAAAAAGAAAAGCCTGACGCACTGCGGTTTAGGGCAGCGCACCAGGCCTTACATTTGCTTCAGTAGCTATTATTACTTTGCCAGGACCTTGCTGTAGCACTCCAGGAACTGGTCAGCCTGTGCCTGGCTCAGACAGAGCGGTGGCAACAGACGAATCACGTTGGTACCGCTCACGCCGGTAAAGACGTGCTCGTCAAAGAGCAGTGAACGGCGCAAATCCTTGATCGGTTCTTCAAACTCCATGCCAATCATAAGGCCGCGTCCACGGACCTCCTTCGGACCCTTTATCTTTGAAATCTCGTCAATCAGATACTGGCCAACCTTGGCAGCATTCTCTACAAGTCCTTCACCTTCAATGATATCCAGGACAGCCAGAGCTGCAGCACATGCCAGGTGGTTGCCACCGAATGTGGTACCCAGCTGACCATAGACAGGCTCAAATTCCGGGCTGATAAGCAGGCCGGCGCATGGCAGACCGTTTGCAATACCCTTTGCCACGGTAATCATGTCAGGCTTGATGCCGGTATATTGGTGAGCAAAAAACTTTCCGCTGCGGCCGTAACCTGACTGGATCTCATCAAGAATCAGCACGGCTCCGTTCTCGGTGCACGACTTGCGCAGACTCCTGAAAAACTCATCGGTAGGAACCTGAATACCGCCTACACCCTGAATGCCCTCAACGATTACGGCGCACACATCGCCCTTCTTCAGTTCGGCATCGGCAGCATTGGCATCGCCCCAAGGAATATATGTAACGTGGCCGTTTGCATTGATCGGGGCAATTATCTTCGGGTTGTTGGTAACCTCAACAGCAAGTGATGTACGTCCATGGAACGAATGTGAGAAACTCAGCACGCGGGTCTTTCCGGTGTGGAACGATGCCAGCTTGAGTGCATTCTCATTGGCCTCGGCACCGCTGTTGATCATGAAGAACTGGTAGTCCTCATAGCCGCTGAAGGCACCCAGCCTTTCAGCAACCTGCTGTTGCAGTTTGTTGATCACTGAATTTGAATAGAAGCCCAGCGTAGCAACCTGCCTGCTCACAGCCTCAACATAGTGCGGATGCGCATGACCTACAGAAATCACGGCATGACCGCCATACAGGTCAAGATACTCCTGACCATTTTCGTCCCATACATTACAGCCCTGACCCTTTACAATGTTCACCGGGAACAGGGGATATACATCAAATAGTTTCATTTCAGTTCATTTTAAAGAAAGGGGTAGTCAACTGACAGAGTCAATCTACCCTCAAATCCATTCAGTCTTTCGAACGATCAGGGACCTGTCCCCACTTTGTTCATCAGAAGCCGCTAGGCTTGAGCTTCAGGCCGACGGTCTCCTTCAGGTTGAAGAGCAGGTTCATGTTGTGGACGGCGGTGCCGCTGGCGCCCTTCAGCAGATTGTCGATGCACGATACAATCAGCAGCTGGTCACCGTTCTTGACAAGGTTGATCAGGCACTTGTTGGTGTTCACAACCTGCTTCAGGTCAATTGACTCCTCAACGACGTGGACAAAAGAGTCCTCTGCGTAGTAGTCACGGTAGATGCGGTACAGCTCATCAATCTCAACGGCATTCTTCACGATTACTGTGGCAAAGATGCCGCGTGCAAAGTCACCTCTTACAGGAACAAAGTTGATCTTTGAACTGAAGCTGCTCTGCAGATGCTTCAGAGACTGCATGATCTCTGGCAGATGCTGATGCGTGAAAGGCTTGTAGATGCTCAGATTGTCAGTTCTCCAGCTGAAATGGGTAGTAGCTGACGGCTTTACTCCAGCACCGGTGCTTCCGGTAACAGCAGTAACATAGATATCATCGTTCAGCATCAGGTTCTTGGCCAGTGGCAGCAGTGCCAGCTGGATTGCCGTGGCAAAGCAGCCCGGGTTAGCAACATACTGACTCTTGCAGATTTCCCTGCGGTTCAGCTCCGGCAGACCATAAATGAACTTATTGTCCTCAGACTCAAGCCTGTAGTCCATTGACAGATCAATCACCTTCAGGTTCTCAGGCAGCTCATTCTGGTCAAGGAACTTCTTTGTATCGCCATGTGCGGTACAGAAGAAAAGAACATCAATCTGGTCAAGTGGGAGACGGTCGGTAAATACCATGTCAGTCTCACCGATAAGGCCCTCATGGACCTGGCTCAGGCGGTTTCCCGCATTACTTGAACTGTTCACGAAAGTCAGTTCAACGTCTGGGTGGTTCAGAAGCAGTCTGATCAGCTCTCCGGCAGTATAACCGGCACCTCCTATAATTCCTACCTTTATCATATAATAAGTTTACTCAAAGTATATCAGCGCTCCTCATCAGGATGCACGCTGTAGTATGCACGCAGCGGGGTCGATGTGATCTTGATGAAGCCCTTAGCATCGTCGGCAGTCCATGCCTTGGCACCCTCGCCGTACTCGCCGAGCTTGTTGTGTACCAGGTCATCAGGAGTGTCACAGCCCACAGTCTGGAAGCTGTAAGGACGCAGCTCAAGGGTAACAGTACCGTTCACGTTGCGCTGGCTGCTTGAAAGCATTGCCTCAATATCAGGCATTACAGGCTCCAGGTACTGTGACTCATGCAGGAACATTCCGTACCAGTTTGAAACCTGGTCCTTCCAGTACTGCTGCCACTTGCTCAGGGTATATTTCTCAAGGAAACGGTGAGCAGCAATGATCAGCATAGGAGCAGCAGCCTCAAAGCCTACACGGCCCTTGATGCCGATGATGGTGTCGCCCACGTGGCAGTCACGGCCAATGGCATAGCTTGCACCGATCTCCTCAACAGCCTGAATGGCCTTGATGTGGTCAGTGTACTTCTGTCCGTTCACGCCAACCAGTTCGCCCTTCTCAAAGTCAAGGCTCAGAATCTCAGAACCCTGCTTTGTAGGATGCTTCAGATAAGCGCTCTCAGGCAGACCCTGCTTTGAATCAAGAATCTCACCGCCGCAGATGCTGGTTCCCCAGATACCTACATTATATGAATACTTCAGCTTGGTGAAATCAGCGCTGAAGCCGTTTGCGTTCAGATAGTCAATTTCCTCCTTGCGGCTCAGGTTGCGGTCACGTGTCAAGGTGATGATCTCAACGCCCGGAGCCTTTACCTGGAATGTCAGGTCAAAGCGGATCTGGTCATTGCCGGCAGCGGTTGAACCGTGTGCAATGGCATCGGCACCAATCTCCTTGGCATACTCGGCAATTGCCAGGGCCTGGAAGATACGCTCTGATGAAACTGATATAGGATAGCAGTTGTTGCGCAGTACATTACCGTAAACCATGTACTTCAGGGACTTCTCATAATACTCCTGAGTAACGTCAAGGGTTACATACTTCACTGCGCCCAGTTTGTAAGCGTTTTCCTCATTCGTCTTCAGCTGCTCAGCGCTGAAACCGCCGGTATTAGCACATGCGGCATAAACCTCATAGCCCATCTCACGGGTCAGGTACATGACATTGTAACTTGTGTCAAGACCGCCTGAGAATGCAACTACCACTTTCTTTTTCTTGTCTGCCATATTTTTATGTTTTTCTTCTTTTCTACTTGAACGGGCCATTTCTCCGGCCCTGGGATACTTTTAAAAAGCGATGCCCCTGAGAGTCAGGGTTTTGATAACATCCTGGAATACTGCGCTCGGAGTCGGTTCACCAGTGTGCTGCTCAGGATCATAGAGCATTCCCGTGCAGATGCAGAACTTGCGGTTCTTCATCATCAGGATCTCATGATTGATGCAGCCCTCACAGCCCTTCCAGAAAGCATCGTCATCAGTCAGCTGATTGAATGACACCGGCAGGTAACCCAGCTGTGAATTCATCTTCATCACTGCATCACCGCTTGTCAGAGAGAATATCTTGGCCTCTGGCCAGCGCACCCTTGCCAGTGTGAATGTGTAGTCCTTGATCCTGCGGGCTATTCCAAGTCCGTGATAATCAGGATGTACAATAAGTCCTGACGTTGTCACGTACTGCTTGTTGCTCCATGTCTCAATATAGCTGAAGCCTGCAAAACGCTCGCCGTCCAGGGCTATCACGGCCTTACTCTCCCTCATCTTGCTGGCCAAATATTCATGTGTACGCTCAGCGATACCAGTACCACGTACCTTTGCTGCGTCTGATATGGTCTTCAGAATTTCGTCAACATACTTCTCATGAGAAGCATCGGCAACCATGACCTTGATCTGGTTTTCCATTTCCTTACTAAAAGTCTATTCCTTTTGTTTCTTGTACTTCTATCCTGAACAGTCTTTTCTACTGCCGTCATTTCACATTGATATGATTATCGGCTCCAGCATGTGCTTGATAACCGACTGGTTGGCATTCTCTGCCAGCACCATCATTATCGTATCATCACCAGCTATCGTTCCAAGCACTCCCGGAACATTGCTGTTGTCAATATCGTATGCAAGACTGCTGGCCCACCCCGGCTTTGTGCGGATAACCGCCAGATTACCTGAGAACTGCAATGAGACAAAACCATATCTGGGCTGATCCATCTGCTCCAGTTGCTTCAGGTCCTGCATCTCTGAGTTCCTTTTAACCTGTGAAAGATTCGGCAACACATACACATACTCGCCGTACGTGTTTGCCACCTTTGAAATCTTCATCTTCTTCAGGTCTCTTGAAAGTGTAGCTTGGGTCACAGGACAGCCTCTTTCAATCAACAGGTTCATCATCTGCTCCTGGCTCTTGATGTCCATCTCAGACACCAGCTGGCGAATAGCCTCTATGCGGTCGTTCCTATTCCTCATCTTGCATAAATATTCGTATTGCGGCTGCAAAATTACTATATCAAACTGAATCTTTCATCATTTTTGCAATTTTTATGCATGATAAAAGATCAGAACTTCTTTCTCAGGGCATCGGCCAGACTGTTCTGGATATCAATCAAAGTTCCATTCTGAAGTACGCTGACAATTGCGCGCTGATTTGACTTCTTGCGGACAGCATAGTTCTTCTGCATGTACTGGATCTGCTCCTGATAGACGTCAGACTCCGTCATCACAACAATCATGCGGCTGGCATCGCCCTTTGCAATCATGTTGTCAAGGATGGTATTCACCCTGTAGTTCTTGAACCACGCCTCATAGGTCTCAGACTTACCGGCCAGCATGTAAACCACAGGAAGCTTCTCTTTGCCCTTAGGATCATAGCCTGCCGGAGTGTAGATGCACATAGGCTGCATCCTGCCGTCATGGTCTTTAAAATAGGTGTATGTCACCTTGCCCTGTTCAACGTCCTTCTGTACGTCTGTCACACCTGGCTGATCAGAACGTACGTCGCAGATGCTGTACTTCAGGCCATTTGCAGGAGCCAGATGCATGTTGTTCTGGTCAGCGACAGGAGTGCCGTCAATCACGAATGCATAACGGTACTGGCCCGGAACAGGATTATCTACGGTAATTGACCACACACCCTTGCCGTCATTCTGCATCTCTTTTCTGCCACGGAAGAAATCGCCCTCAAACTCAACCTTACGGGCATCAGGCGCCTGGCATCTGAAAGTTACGGTGCCTGAAGCGTTGTACTCCGGAGACTTCACGCCGGCAGGGAACAGGCTTGACATCAGCGCCGGGGTCAGACGTGACTCCTCACCGGCAGCGGCCGATGCCTGACGTACCTTCTCAGCCTCATCCAGATCCATACCCTTCTCAGCAGCAATCACCTCTGCATCCTGGAACAGCAGACGGAAAGACTTGTCCAGCCAGTAGCGGGCATTCATCCAGGTGTGACCATATTTATCATAGGTGAACTCCTTTATGTTCTTTATTCCAGCATTGTCAAGGGTCTGCATCAGGTCCTTAGAATTGCCATACAGGAAATCATCAGTGCCGATGCCTGACCAGAACAGATTGATCTTTGCATTAACTGCATCGGCATCCTCAAACTGGCTTGCGCGCACCTGTGTGAAAGAGCTGTAGGAACACAGGTATGAGAACTTGTCCAGATTGGCCAGGCCTATTGCAAGACCCTGATTGCCGCCACGTGAGAAACCACCGATGCCACGGTGTGCAGCATCGTTGATTGTACGGTATCTGGCTTCGACGAACGGCATCATGACATCGGTAAAGTCCTTGTTGAAGTTGTAGCCTCCGCCAAAGCCCATTCCCATGCCGCCCATCATGCCCATGCCGCCGGCAGCCTGAGGCTGACGCTCGGTCTTCAGCAGAGTAGCATTACCGTAAGGCAGCACCAGGATCATCTCCTTGGCCTTGCCCTGGGCAATCAGGTTATCCAGGATCAGGTTCATCTTACCCACCTTGAAATATACCTCTTCAGTATCTGTAGTACCGCTGATCAGGTACATTACCGGATAGTGCCTGTTTCTGTTTTTCGCATCATTATAGAAAGGTGGTGTATAAACAATCAACGGAATGTACATGCCCAGATCCTCAGACCAGTACTGAAGATAGTCCACATTTCCGTGTGGCACGTCCTTCAGTGCATGAATCATATTTCCGTCACCAGGTATATCCAGAAGACTGTTCTTGAAAGTCTCGTTAGGGAAGTACTCGCTGTTCTGCTCATCCATCACGCTGACACCGTCAACCGTGAAATGGTACGGATAGAGGTCCGGAGCCGCAGCACCGGTTGTCACAGACCATACGCCGTCTGCCCCCTTGGCCATATCAATGTCTCCGCCATACTGAACCCAGACCTGCACCTTCCCTGCATTGTCATTACGGTAGTTGAAGGTCACGGTATTGTCCGGATTGACCTTTACAGACTGAACGGAACCTGGCTGGGCCATTCCCGCTCCCACTGTTACTGCAGCCACAAGGCTGAGCAACATTCTCTTTGCATTCCTTACGTTCTTCATATTCAATTTTTGTCTTTTAATCAAACGAAAGAAGGACAGCCGCCCCAAAAGCTTCTGTCCTTCATGTTCTGTCGGAATGAGGCGACTCGAACGCCCGACCCCTACGTCCCGAACGTAGTGCGCTA
>JAKSIY010000096.1 GCA_024398535.1 Bacteroidaceae bacterium | reverse complement strand
ATAGGCTAACCGTACAATATCACGGCGAGACTGTAGGAGTAATCTCACTGACACCAGATGACAAGCGTCTGGCATTTGAGTATGATCCGCGCTGGCTTACCGAAGGATTCAGTATTTCTCCTTTGGAACTTCCCTTGAAGGCAGGATTGTTTCTTGCCAAGCCAACGCCTTTGTTCGGGAACTTCGGCATCTTTGAGGATAGTCTTCCAGATGGTTATGGTCGCTATCTTCTTCATAAAGCATTGATGCGTGAAGGCATTGATGACAGAAACTTAAGTACCATAGAACGACTGAGCATCGTAGGTAATAGCGGTATGGGAGCTTTGACCTACAAGCCAGAAACCATCATATCAAAAGGAAAAGAGATTACAGACTTCGACCTACTTCAGGAGAAGGCATTGGAAGTTCTCAAAGAGCAACAGGACACAGACGCTGGGCTTCTGCTATACAACAGCGGCAATAGTGGCGGCTGCCGTCCAAAGGCTGTATTCTCGGATACAGAAGGTCATTGGCTTGTAAAGTTCTGTCACACCTACGACCCCATAGATATGGGAAAGCAGGAATACCACTACAATGAGATTGCCCGTAAGTGTGGCATCGATGTTCCTGATTTCAAGCTGACTAATGGAAAGTACTTCACTACAAGACGATTTGACTTTACAGACAATGGAGAGCGCATCCACACAGCAACTGCAGGTGGTTTGCTCTGTCTATCTCTTTCCGAACCAGTGCTTGACTACAGCAACCTGCTTGCATTGACAGGTTACATCACTCAGAATGCCAAGTACGTAGAGGAAATGTTTCGTCGCATGGTGTTCAACTACCTCACCGACAACAAGGATGATCATTGCAAGAACTTCAGCTATCTGGTTCGCAAGGATTCCAATGGCAAGTTTATATGGCACCTGGCTCCCGCATACGACCTGACCCAATGTACAGAGGGATACAATGGTCAGCATGCTACATCGGTCAATTCAACCGGTTACCCAACCCTTCAGGACTTCATAGCCGTTGGAACCAAGATAAAAATGAGCGAAAAACGTTGTCGTGAAATCTTTGATGAGGTCTACCAGAACTGTGACGATCTTCTTATGAATAGAATACGCAACAAGTAGCAACAAATGGGAACAAGAGATCAGCGCATATACAAGGTTACACTGACCGGAAGCATAGTGAACATGGTGCTTTTGGTACTTAAGTTCACGGCTGGCGTACTGGGCAATTCAGTAGCAATGATTGCCGATGCCGTCCACTCGCTCACTGACTTCATTACCGACATTGTGGTATTGGCCTTTGTCCGGCTCAGCTCCAAGCCCGCTGATCAGGACCATGATTACGGTCATGGCAAATATGAGACCATAGCAACGTCAATCATCGGCATGGCTCTTATCCTTGTGGCCGGGATGCTTGGATGGAAAGGTGCACAGAAAATCATTCTGGTCATACAGGGACAACAACTTGAATCGCCCGGCATCATTGCATTGGTTGCCGCCGTAGCCAGCATAGTACTGAAGGAATGGGTGTTCCGCATAACAAGAAAAGTAGCGCATGAGGTCAATTCGCAGGCACTTGAGGCCAATGCATGGCATCACAGGAGCGATGCCCTATCGTCCATAGGAACTGCCATCGGTATAGGTGGAGCTGTTGCTCTGGGCCAGAACTGGGCAGTGCTTGACCCCATTGCAGCCCTGATTGTCAGCGTATTGATCTTTGTTACCGCGTTCAGACTGCTCAGGCAGGCATCGGGCGAACTGCTTGAAGAAAGCCTGCCCAAGGAGACCGAGGACAAGATTATCCAGACAGTATATCGTGACCCTATGGTCAGCGACATTCATAACCTTCACACCCGCCGCATCGGCAGCATCATTGCCATTGAGATGCACCTGCGCCTGCCCGGAGACATATCGCTGACCGAATCGCACACCCATGCCACCCAGATAGAAAAAGCCCTGAAACAGGAGTATGGGGCCGGCACACATATCATGCTGCACATTGAACCAAAGAAACCAGAACAGACAATATGAACAAGATTATCATTACTGCCGCAGCAAGCATTCTTTGTATGCTTGCACCAGCCCAGACCCGTCTTGAGTATCAAGGCGCCAATACGGCAAGAATCATTGCCAACGGAAATCCAATGCTCATGATTGGTGGTGAGCTGGGTAATTCTTCTGCTTCAACTCCTCAGGACGTAAAACGCACATTCGCTCATCTGAATCAGTTGGGGCTCAATACAGTGCTGGCACCAATCTCATGGGAACTGATTGAACCAGAAGAGGGACAGTTTGACATGAGTTCACTTGACGTGATACTGACTGAAGCACGCCAAAACGACCTGAAGGTGGTACTGCTTTGGTTCGGAGCATGGAAAAACTCCATGAGTTGCTATGCACCGGAGTGGTTCAAGCGTGACACAAAGCGTTTCCCCCGTGCCCATGCACTTGAAGGGCGGCCCGTTGAGGAAGCCTCTTCGCTCAGCCGGAATGTACTGGAGGCCGACAAACGGGCATTCTGCCGCATCATGGAACACCTTCGTGACAATGATGCCACAGAACAGACGGTCATCATGGTGCAGGTTGAGAATGAGATTGGTATGATTGACGTACCCCGCGACTATTCGGCCGATGCCACCAAGCTATACCAGAGTGCCGTTCCAAAGCAGTTGACCGACTATCTGAAAAAGAATCAGAAGTCTTTGCATCCCTACCTGAAGGAGAAACTTCAGCCACAAGCCAAAGCAGATGCAAGTTGGCCACAACTCTTTGGCGACGACATCTATACCGAAGAAATCTTCCAGACATGGACCTACGCCACCTACGTTGAGCAGATTGCCAAAGCTGGACGCGCTATCTATAATCTGCCTATGTACGTCAACGTAGCTCTCAATAGCCGTGACCGCCAGCCGGGCCAATACCCTTCAGGCGGGCCATTGGCTCATCTGATTGACCTATGGCATTGCGGTGCCCCTTCCATCGACGTACTTGGCGTTGACATTTACGACAAAGGAATAAAGTCATGGTTTGACAAGTATCATCTGCCAAACAATCCGCTCTTTGTCCCGGAAATACGTCTGGAGGACAAGGATGCCATGTATGCGCTCTATGCATTTGGACATCATGGCGCCATGGGATTCTGTCCGTTCAGTATTGAGGATTACCCACTTTATGCCGATGCAAAGGGCAATGACATGAGCAGTATGGATCTGTCGCAGGACGATCAGCTGAATGCTTTCTCTGCTGGCGCGTCAAACCTATCCCCTCGTGCAGCGTCTTATCAGATTCTTCGTCAGGCAGAGCCATTGATTCTTGAGCGTCAAGGCACAAAGGAAATGGATGCCGTGCTGCTTGACAACGAGCAGCGCCAGGCAGAAATCATCACTCCAGACGGCATCCGCCTGACCATAAAGCACAGTTATTCACTGGGATGGGAACCTGGAGCCCAGGATGCAGAATGGCCGGAAGCCGCATGCATAATCATTCGCTTAGGTAAGGAAGATTATCTTGTACTTGGAAGCGGAGTGGTCATTACCTACACCGATGCCAAAGCAGGAGAAACCTGGAAGCAAGGTGACACACGCATCGGTCTTGCCAAATGTGAGTCAGTAAGCATCCTGGATGGTCAGATGCACATCAAGCGTCATCTCAATGGCGACCAGACCCACCAGGGACGCCACGTTCGCATCCCCGTTGGACAGTTTGACATTCAGCACTTTAGATTGTATCGGTACAAATAACACAATATGATGAGAAAAGCAATGAGAAAACACGTACTGACCTTAGCCGCCATGCTCTGCTTCAGCCTGGCGCTGCATGCAACTGACCTGACCAAGTCAACCATCGTCTATAACCAGAAAGACCACCCGCTGGTACAGCACATGGCCACCGTGCTGTCTGAAGACATAGAAAGGGTGACAGGCATCAAGCCCGCAGTGAGTACCAAGCCGGGAAAAGGCCAGAACATAATACTTGCCACCCAAGGCAAGACATCACGCCACAAAGAACTGCGGGGCACGTGGGAGCGCTTTGCCATTGATACCGACCAGCAAAACATCTACATCACGGGGTCCGATGCCCGAGGCCTGGCGTACGGCGTGTTCCATGTAAGTGAGCAGATTGGCGTGAACCCATGGTACTGGTTTGCCGATATTCCCGTTGACAGGAACAACACAAAAGTGTATGACTACCAGGAAAATTACGTCAGCGCATCGCCTACCATAAAATACCGAGGCATATTCATCAATGACGAGGACTGGGGCATGAAGACCTGGGCCGAGCGCAACTTTGAGAAGGAACTGGGCGACATAGGCCCAAAGACCTACGACCGTGTGTGCGAACTCATTCTGCGCCTGCGCGGCAACATGCTGGCACCGGCCATGCACACCTGCACCGGAGCCTTCTACAGCCATCCAGAGAGCCAGGTAGTGGCCGACAAGTGGGGCATCATGATCACCACCAGCCACTGCGAGCCGCTGCTCTTCAACAACGCCGCCCTGTCAGAATGGGACAAGGACCGCGATGGCGAGTGGAACTATGAGACCAACAAGGAGACCATACTCAAGAAACTGGACGACCGCATCCGTGAGACCGCACAGTATGACAACATCTACACCATGGGTATGCGAGGCCTGCATGACGAGGCCATGAAGGGCAGCACCGACCCTACCGACCGTGCCCGCACACTTGAAAAGGTATTTGCCCAGCAGCGAAACATTCTTGAGAAATACAAGAAACAGAAAGCCAGCAAGCTGCAGCAGATATTCGTACCGTACAAGGAGACACTTGACATATACGATGCCGGACTTCGCGTGCCTGAGGACATAACACTTGTCTGGCCCGATGACAACTATGGCTACATGAAGCGCGTGAGCAACAGCGAGGAGCAGAAGCGAAGCGGTGGCAGCGGCGTTTATTACCACCTGAGCTACTGCGGCGTTCCGCATGACAACCTGTGGATATCGACCACCGCCCCGCAGCTGATGTATGAAGAGCTGCTCAAGGCCTACACCGCTGGGGCAGACCTATACTGGCTGCTCAACGTAGGCGACATCAAGCCCATGGAAATTGAAATGCAGATGTTCATGGACATGGCCTATGACTTCCCCGCTTTCAGCTATGAGAATGCTAACCGCTACCAGGCGCAGTGGCTGGCCAGAATCTTTGGCCAGGAGCATCTTGACGGCTTCCAGTACATTCTTGACCACTACTACCGCCTGGCCTGGGACAGAAAACCAGAGTTCATGGGATATGAAATGGAATGGGACTCACCTGAATACAGCCGCCTTTATGACACCGACTTCTCATTTGAGACAGGCACAGCCCAGAAACGCCTGCAGGAGTATCAGGACATCTGCTTTGCATACGATGCCATTGAGCAGGCCGTACGCCCCGAGCTGCAGCCATCGCTCTACGAAATGTTAGGCTACTCCACCCACTCGGCCTATCAGATGAACCGCAAGTTCCTCTACGCCCAGGCAAACCACGAGACAGGCAACCAGATGTTTGCAGCCCAGTCACTTGATGCCAATGCCAAGCTACAGCAGCTTATTGACCGCTATCACGCCCTGTTTGACGGCAAGTGGGACCAGATGATTTCTGAGATCTGTCCGGGTTACACCGCGCTCTACCAGAACATGCCGGACCTAGTGACAGAGCCGACCGATGCCTACCGCCTGCCAGACAACCAGCGTCACCCAGAACTGCTGCACAAGATTGACTTTACCAAGGCCAACATTCCAGCACCATTCCGTCTGCTTGAAGGCATCGGCACAGACTGGCAGGCACTGCAGATGGGTCAGCCGCTTGACTTTGCCGCATCAGGCTCTATTGACCTGCCTATTCCGGCCATCTGCAATGGACAGGAGTCAGTATCAGTCTGCATCAGCGTCATTCCAATGTGGCCGGTGGCATACGACCGCAGCAACAAGATTGCAGTCAGTGTTGACGGATCAGCCGCAGTGGAGTGCGAGAACAAATTCGTGGAATGGGGACGCGAATGGAAGATACAAGTGCTTGAAAACCGCAAGGATTTTGTCCTGACCTTCCCGCTTGACAAGTCAAGGAGCGCGCACACCCTTACCCTGTCAATAGTCGATCCCGGTCAGATAATCCAGAAAATCACAGTGCAGTAAAATCTTGAATGCAATCAAATAGGAACAATAGATCTGCGCATATACAAAATTACCAAATTCGTTTGATTTGGTGTATATTTGCACACCTCAATAATCGCGAATTGGTGTAAAATTCGTGTATTGATAAATTCGATTTGGTACAAAAGCAACATGAAACGCAAGATTTACAGCGAATTACTTGAGTGGAAACAGAAGTATTCCACGAAAGAGGCTCTTCTGATTGAAGGAGCAAGACGTATAGGCAAGAGTTACATCGTGGAAGAGTTTGCCCGAAATGAGTATCGCTCGTACATGCTGATTGACTTTTCGAAGGTGTCCAAGGAGGTGAAGGAGATTTTTGACAACTACCTCACGGACGAGAAAACGCTTTTCCGTATGCTCTCGTTGCAGTTGGGAATAAAACTCTACCCAAGGGAGTCACTCATTATCTTCGACGAGGTACAGAAATACCCTCGTGCCAGAGAAGCTGTAAAGGAATTGGTGTCAAACCACACATACGACTATATAGAAACAGGTTCGCTGGTCAGCATCCACAAAAACACAAAGGACATACTCATTCCTAGCGAAGAACGAAGAATAGACATGTATCCGATGGACTTTGAGGAGTTTCTTTGGGCACTGGACGAAGGTGACATGATGGAGTTTGCCCGCGAATGTTTTGAGCGACAGATGCCGTTAGGACAAGCTCTTCACCGTAAAATGATGAATCTGCTTCGTCTCTACATGATTGTGGGCGGAATGCCGCAGGCGGTACTTGAATACATTGATACAGAAGATTTTGACCGGGCAGATAAAACCAAGCGTCGTATTCTTGATCTGTATCGGCAGGACATCTATAACTATGCAGAGAGTCAGGCGGAAAAGGTGGTACGTATCTGGGACACCATCCCCGGAGAACTGCAACGAAAAGAGAAGCGCTTCCGCATAGGTTCTGTCAAAAAAGGGGCTCGCACCCGCGACTATGAACTTGCACTCTTCTGGCTGAATGAGGCACGTGTGGTGAATCCTTGTTATAATTCCACAGAACCAAACATAGGCTTGAAGATGAATGTAGATTACTCCAAGTTCAAACTGTATTTGAATGATACAGGTTTGTTGTTGTCACACGCTTTTAGTGAAAGTAAGGATGGAATGCAGGAACTTTACCGCAAACTAATGTTGGGGAAATTGGAGTTCAACAAAGGAATGATGGTGGAAAATCTTGTCGCACAGATGTTGGCAGCAACTGGCAAAAAGCTCTATTATTATAGCAATCCTGATAAGGAAGATGCATCAGAGAGAATGGAGATAGACTTCCTGATTCGTAAGTCAGCCATCACCAGCAAGCATAATATATGCCCTGTTGAAGTTAAATCAACTCAGCGTTATACCACATCTTCGTTGGATAAATTCCGCGACAAGTTCAAGTCATATCTACAAACATCATACGTTGTCCACAGCGGTGATTTGAAAAAAGAAGATAATATAGTCTATCTGCCATTATATATGGTTCCCATGCTATAACACGACCAAACACGAACCTATATTGCCGGCATAACATCGGTCGGAACAGCCATAGACACATACCGCGTAATCAGTCACGACATTCCGGTACACCTGGCAAAAATACTACCCAACAAGGAAAAAATGACATTCATTTATCTGTCAGGTGCAGGCACATCAAGCAAAGGACGCCAGCAGTGGCAAAAAATCAAGTCATTGACCGAGCTTGAGACCCAGCAAATGGGCTTTGCGCACGCGTTCGGATGGCGCCCTGATAGCAGCGGAATGGATGTACCACCCGTATCACTTTGAAATGTACCAGTCAT
>JAKSIY010000095.1 GCA_024398535.1 Bacteroidaceae bacterium | reverse complement strand
CTACAATGATGAGAAGCAGCCAGAGAACAATTGATACAAGACTCTTGATGAAGGTCTTGAGGCTTGGGTCTGTGTCTCTCTTGTCAAGCAGGGTATTGACTGTAGCAACCAGTTTCTTGACTATCCACTTTCCGATGAAAAGTACTACTACAGCCAGTAACAGGTTCTTGCAGAATACAAGACCATAATTCTGTACTGTCGTTATCAGGCTCTCAATGTGTGTGGCTTGTGCCAATGATCTCAAAGCTTCTGTTTCAGGCATAATTGTTGTTTTTTTGTATAAGCATGCAAAGGTACTCTTTCCTTTGGCCATAAGCAAACCTTTCATATCATTTTTTTTGACTACCTTTGCGCCCCGAAAATAAAAAAGTAAAGAAAATGGAGTGGCTGAACACATTGCTGTTTGATGCGGATTCAATTGCCCACATTGTAATCCTCTATTCGTTCGTGATTGCCCTTGGCACCCTGCTGGGAAAATGCAAGGTTGCCGGTATCTCTCTTGGCGTGGCATTCATACTGTTCGTGGGAATCATAGCCGGTCATTTCGGACTTACCGGAAATCTCAAGATTGTTAATTTTATTCAGGATTTTGGACTTATCCTGTTCGTGTATAGCATTGGTATGCAGGTTGGTCCTTCATTCTTCTCATACTTCAAGGAGGGTGGACTCAGGATGAACCGTCTGGCCTTTGAACTGGTGGTTCTGAACATTGCAGTTGCAATTGTCACATATTTCATGCTCTTTGACCGTACGGATCCAGACAGTTTCCCAATGCTGGTCGGTGTACTGAGCGGTGCTGTCACCAACACTCCGGGACTTGGTGCTGCAGAAGAGGCCCTGTCACAGATTGGCTACAGGGGCGGTGATATTGCTGCCGGCTACGCCTGCGCATATCCTCTGGCCGTGCTGGGCGTCATCATGGTGCCGCTGATTGTCAAGCTTGTATGCAAGATTGACTTCAAGAAAGAGGACGACCAGCTTACTCAGGCAGAGCAGCAGGCAGAGTTGCATCACAAGCCACATGTTCAGGATATAAGGCTTGATGCTCCTATCCTTGACGGCAAGACACTTCTTGAGCTGCGTCAGATACTGAACCGTGATTTCATCTGCTCACGTGTAAAGCACGGCGATGAGGTAATCACTCCTCATAAGGATACGATCCTTCATACCGGTGACATTTTGAGAATTGTCAGCTCAGAGGACGATGCTGAGGCCGTAGGAATGCTGCTGGGCAGCTCATGTGAATGTGATTGGGAGAAGGAAGGTGCCGGTTCAAAAGAGCCTATGGTGTCAAGGCGAATCGTGGTGACCAGGTCTGATATCAACGGAAAGACACTTGGACAGCTGCAGCTGGGAAGTGCATACGACGTTACAATCACAAGAGTTGTACGTTCCGGTACTGAGCTTCTGGCCCAGGCTGGTCTGGTACTGCAGATAGGTGACCGTCTGATTGTAGTCGGACACAAGTCTGCTGTTCAGGCGCTGGCATCGCGCGTTGGAAATGAGATGAAGAGACTGGATACTCCGAATATTGCTACAATGTTCATTGGAATCCTGCTGGGTATTGTTCTGGGAAGTATTCCAATCCGCATTCCTGGCATTCCAACCCCAATGAAGCTTGGTCTGGCCGGCGGTCCGCTGGTGGTTGCCATTCTGATTGCGCGCTTTGGCTACAAGATTGGACTTGTGACATACTCAAAGGCAAGTGCAAACAATATGGTACGTGAGATTGGTATATCGCTCTTCCTTGCAAGCGTGGGTATCAAGTCTGGTGCCAACTTTGTAGAGACACTTATGTCAGGCGGTATCACATATCTTGTTGCAGGTCTTCTGATTACCGTGATTCCGGTGTTCGTGATCTCACTCGTTGCAAGGGTGCGTTACAAAATGAACTATTTCAATATAATAGGTATCATTGCCGGTGCAAACACCAATCCTCCGGCCCTGGCATACGGAAATGCGCAGACAGATCACGATGCTCCGGCGGTCAGCTATTCAACTGTTTATCCGCTGACAATGTTCCTGAGAATCCTGACAGCCCAGTTACTTGTCATCATTGGCAGCAGTCTTTTTTGAAAATTCATTATATTTGTGTCCTGAACAAAGTTTAGATTATGAACCAGGATACAAATATTGACAAGAAAATAAGGCTGATCAGATTCCTTCTGCTCTCATTCTTCCTGTTCACGGTATGCGACGTTACAGGAAGAATGTTTGTCCCTCAGGGTGTTGAGATTTCCGGTTTTCGCAGAATGGCGTTCTGGGCTATTGCATTGGCCCTGGGCGCCGTTTTCTTTTATGGCAACCGGGCAATAAAGAAGCCTGCCCTGAAAATTGCCGGAGCAGCATTGGTGTTCGTGGTCTATATGTTGCTGCTGGGCATGACCCATTTCTACAGATTCGGCGGTGCAGAGATGGTGGGCTACAAGATTGGCGCCTCAATATTGCCGGTAGCAGCAGCTTTCTGGTGCGCATTTGCCCTGAAGATATACAGGCGCTACTGTGTCCTGGTAAAGCGTCTGCTCAAGATAGACAATACTGAAAACATACTGTTCCTGCTGTCACAGGCACTTCTGGCTGTGGTGATAGGAGTGGTGATATGGGGGGCATATCAGCTTGACGGAATCTTTGGGCAGAAGAGCATCGACATTCAGCAGAAGGTAGAAGAGGGTGAGGTCAACCACAACACAGACCACAAGGAGCCGTTCCGCCATTATGACCGCATATTCAACGACCTGCAGGATGTGCAGATAAAGGCTGCCATGAAGAACGGTCTGTCCGGTCCGATCACAATAGAGCAGGCAGAGAACAGCCGTCAGCTGGTGCCCATTGAGACCTGCAAATACTATTCGGTAGATAAACTGACCCACTCAATCCCTTACCTTGTGCCGTCTGCTGCACAGCTGGTAGAGGATATGGGAAAGGCATTCCAGGATTCACTCTACAACAGGGGTTATAACCGCAACCACAAGTTCATAGTAACCAGCGTGCTCAGGACAGAAGAGACTGTCAAGCAGCTGCGCCGCACCAACGGAAATGCTACTGAGAATTCATGCCACTGCTATGGCACGACCGTTGACATAGCCTATTTCAGGTATGACGTTCCTGAGACCGGTACAGTGGCAGAGCAGGAGAAATTGCGCCAGATTCTGTTCCAGGTAGCCTATGACATGAGAAATGCAGGCCGATGCTATGTCAAGTATGAGAAACAGCAATCGTGCCTGCATATTACGGTAAGGTGATTCAGCAGGGCTGGTCGTCCTCTAGAATCTTCTTCACATCAGCATCAACCTTGTAGAGCTTGTCACGGCAGATGGTGATGAGCTCTTTGGCTTCCTTGAGCCTTTCACTTATAAGGTCAATGTCAAGTTTGCCCTCTTCAATGTCTGAAACAATCTGTTCCAGCCTTTTCATTGCTTCTTCATACTTCATGATTATTCCTCTTTATTCTTTGTTATTTCATTGATTGTACTTGTAATCTCACCGTCCGCGAACCGGGTTGTAATGACCATTCCCGGCTCTACAGCCGATGCCTTTGTCACAATGTGTCCGTTGCAGACAGATAGGGTGTAGCCCCTTTTCAGAATCTGCTGCGGGTCTGCTGCATCGACCGTATGCTGCAGAATCTCAAGCTTGTGCGCATGCTGCTGCAGCATCTTCTGGGTTGCACTGCGGGCCTTCTCAAACAGCAGCGCAATCTTCTGCTCCTGTCTTATCTTCAGGATTGAGAAGAGTGACGGAAGCTTCTGTGAGAGCATTGTCATGCGATGCTTCTCTGCCTCCATGCGGTTCTGGATTGAGCTGGCCAGCCTCTGTCCCAGGGTATCAAGCATGACTGCGCTCTGCTCCATGATTCCTATCAGGAACTCTGCAGCGGCTGTCGGGGTCTTGACGCGTGTGTGTGAAACGGCATCGATCACTGTGTCGTCACGTTCATGGCCGATGCCCGTGATTACCGGCAGAGGGAAGTTTGCCACGTTCACTGCCAGGTCATAGGAGTCAAAGCAACTCAGTTCACTGGTTGCACCGCCGCCACGGATGATTACCACCACGTCCCACTGGTCTGCCTGGGCGGCAATTGCGTCAAGGGCGTTGATGATGCTCTGTTCTGTCCGGTCTCCCTGCATGACGGCAGCAAACAGCTGGGTCTTGAAATAGAATCCGAACTGGTTGTTGGTTATCTGGTTGCAGAAATCACCGTATCCGGCGGCTGTTGCAGAAGAGATGATGGCAACCCTGGTAGGTACCATAGGAATTGCCAGTTCCTTGTTCAGGTCCATGACCCCTTCTGCCTTAAGGCGGTCCAGGATCTCTTTCCTGCGTCGGGCCATGTCACCCAATGTGTAGGTGGGGTCAATGTCCTGTACCACAAGAGCATAACCGTAAACTTCATGAAATGAGACCGTAACAGCCACAAGAACACTGATGCCTACCGCCAGTCTCTGTCCGGTCTGTTCCTCAAAATAGGGCCTGATTCTCTGGAATGTGCCCTTCCAGATGTTTGCCCGGGCCTTTGCCACGTACCCCTGTCCGCTCTGGTCCTTCTGTATGAATTCCAGATAGCAGTGGCCGTTATACGCAACACTCAGACTGCTGATTTCTGCCTGCACCCAGTACACTTCCGGCAGGTTTCTTTCAACAATCTTCTTTACATAATTGTTCAGCTGTTGTAATGTCAGCACACTTGAATCATTCATAGAAACAAAGGTAGATTAAAAATGTGTACCTTAGCAGCCTGAAAAGGGGTTTTTCATGAAAAGAATAGGGCTTATATCAGACACTCATGCGCATTGGGATGACCGCTATGCCGAATTCCTGGCCGGCTGTGATGAAATCTGGCATCTGGGCGATGCCGGCACACTGGCAATCCTGAACCGCCTGAAGGAGATTGCTCCCGTGCGTGCCGTTTACGGAAATGCTGACGGGCAGGACATACGGCGTGAGTATCCGCAGACGGACCTGTTCCGGATAGAGGATGTCACTGTGCTGCTCAAGCATATAGGCGGTTACCCCGGACACTATGACCGTTCCGTGTGGTCACTGCTTAAAGAGGCTAGGCCTGACCTTTTTGTCTGTGGCCACTCACACATACTGAAGGTCCAGTATGACAAGAGCCATGAGATGCTCTACGTAAACCCCGGAGCCGCCGGACTGCAGGGATGGCAGGCTGTACGCACCATGATTCGCTTCACCATTGACGGCAAGTCATTCCGCGACATGGAGGTTTACGAGATCCCACTTCACTGAACTTTGGGGTAGGTGGCAGGGCTATACTTGTAGAGATGATTTGGAGAAAGTTGGCCATTAGCAGTCTTGCTAAAGAGATTATTTAGAGTCTGAACCTGAGCTGCAGTGAAAGTGTGGCATGGCAATGTTACATCAGCATTCAGGTCGGCCTTGGCTTTAACCCATTGGCTGAACTCCTGTAGAGCAGTATTTAAACTATAGTGATGGTCTGCACCTTCTATGTACTGTGAATAGTTATCTGTAGGGGTTGATGTTGTTAGCCCGAAGACATTATCATCAGTAGATTTTACGAATGGTTCAGACTGCATCTGTAATGTAGTCAAAGGCCATGCTGCTCGACATGCCAGTAAGTCTTGTGTAGAGGGAGCAAGGTTGCTGTTCTGGTAGCAGCTGAAAACGATACTCTTTGTATCATCCTTCTGACCTATCGTACCATCAATTTTTTTCTTATCTGCATCCGTAGCATTTTCTCCATACTCAACCAATCCTGCGTGATAGCAAGCTACGAGGGCACCGGCATTGCTACCTACAAGACCTCCAACATAGCCATAGCCTGCTACATCGCCAACGTGGGTACATGCCACAATGAAACTAGTATTCTCACCAACGATGCTACCGCAATAAGAAGTCGATGTATTGGTTGGCTTTTCTTGAGTTACATTACCTTCAACGTTGCAGCCAGCAATGAGTCCATTATTGACATTGGCTACTACGCCCGTGCCGACCACATTGATAACTTTTGAGAAGTTCACCTTGTCAACTACGGCATAATCACCGATGATGTTGAAGAACGGTTGTCCATTGAGACCTTTGATATAGCGGCCATCGCCAAGGAATACGCCTTCAAAAGCATGAGTGTATTTATTCTCGCTGTCCTTTGTATCATCTCCTACACCTGGCCAAAGGATATCTGTACCATCGGTAGTCTTTTGAAGATAAATATCACTATCAAGCTTAATGTACTGCCCCGTGAATTTACGTCCACTCTTCACCTCGTATGCAAATGAGAGAAGCTGGCGAGCCGTCTTGATAATAAACGGATCAGTAGGCGAACCTGTATGTCCATAGATATCACGGACGTTGGCTTCGGTTGTCTTGTCGCCATTCAGATAATACAGCCAGGTGGCATCGTCTTTAGTAGCAACACCGTCTTGGGCAATAGAAACAATAATCTTGTCCGATGCATCCGTCCTGACAGATGTATCCAGGAAGATGGAAATCTTCTGCAACTCGCTTCGGTCTGGCGTCTCAACATTCTCCCAGTCAATATATTCGGCACCAATATATACAGGTTCACCTTCGTGGTTTAGAGAAAGAAGAATGGTAGTGGTGTAGCCAGGGAGGAAGTCAATCGCAGGTATTGTGGTGCGGTAAGACTTTGTCTGACTCTCTGCTGGATTCAAGTACTTCGGATAAGTAACTTCAAAGTCAAGTGTAAGATTCTCCTGCTGTCCTGGTACGATAAGCGAGTAGAAGGTGAATTTCTTTGCCTGTCCTGTACCTTCACCGGCAGGACGTGGTTGCCATGTCTTAATATCCACGGTTCCATCTTCTGGCGTCGTTATATTGTCCACGCCCCAACCAGGGATGGTTATGCCATGAGCACCCGCTTGAGTTGCCTGAGTCCATTTGTATTTCCAAGGCTGATTCTTCACTACTAGGTTGTGAACCGTGGTTTTTGTATCCTGAGCTGTAGAACTTGGTGAGAAGCCCTGAATATCAACAATAACGCGCAGCGATGCCAGCGCATGACGATAATAGATTGTGGTGTTCAGACCTGTAACGTCAGCCTTTTGTTCGGTGTTGTAGGTCAGCAGCAGGTCTTCGTTCTTAAGTTTGGTACCAGTGAGGTCTATCTTATTGCCGGTATTAACGAGATTGCCATTGGCGTCTTTCACTTCTTCGTCTACTAAGTCGGTTTTGTCATCACTGTCTAATACCGTGAAGTCAACAATCTTGGTTCCATTTACCTCGGTATAGGAGAACTGACCTGAATATTCGCTGCCAGATTGTACCCACTTTGTTGTTTTATCCCATGTTTGAGGAATACTGTAGCCGATAAACGTATGGCCGTTCTTGTTGTCCGACCAGTAGATACGTTCGTGTTTGTCAAAGCCATCCAGGTTGGTATCTCTATTCCATGCACGGTTGCTGTTGCTGGTATAGTGAACATTCGTGTAGGAGAATGCATCGAGCGGCTTCGTGGTACGATGAATTTTGGTGAGCACCATCACATCGTTCTCTACAAATACGTCGCGACCGATATAGTCCACGTTGTTGGTAGGCTCTGCGGCACGTGTCTGCATGCCCGAACCAATCTCAGCCTGGACGTTAACAATTTCATTGCCCACTTCCGTGGGAGTGATTACCTCGAGTTTATCCGTACATGACACAAAGAGTGTAAGTATGGCAATATGTATATATAGTTTTCTCATTATCGTAATTATCATATAGTACCAGAGGCATCAGGTTTCTTCATTTCTACACTATAGCGCTTGCCAGACTCGAAGGTTCTGTCAGCAGGCAATGTAAGCGGTGCCGACCAGCGTTTCTCGCCCTGACGAAGCCAGAGGGTTGGGATTACAGCATCTGGCACAGTGTATGGTGGAATGATGAGGTAGAAATATGTTTCTTGGGTATCTGCAATAGGTTCACTGCTCTTCAATGCTGTATATACGCCTGTTTGAGACAATGAAGTGAACGGAATCTGTACAAGATGTCCCTCAGATTCATTTGGCACTACGATGCCCAGCACCTTACCATTTTGCTCATACGTACACTTCGTGCGATAAT
>JAKSIY010000094.1 GCA_024398535.1 Bacteroidaceae bacterium | reverse complement strand
TCTGTAGCGTCCTGCCACCAGGCATCGATGCCTTTAGTTACCAGTCTGCTTCTGAAGTTTTTTCAGTATGCAGCTGATGCCTCGGGGTTAAAGAAGTCAATCCAGTCTGTGCCTGGCACATAGTAGCCGGCCTCTTTCATCTGCTTGCCGACCTCGCAGTTCTGGTCAATCTTTGACCATACAGAGAGCATCAGCTTTATGTCCATGGCATGAAGGCTGTCTGTCATTGCCTTTGGATCCGGGTATCTGTCCTCATCGAACTGCATGGCGTTCCAGCCGTACTTGCCCCACCACTGCCAGTCCTGGACAATCACGTCAACAGGAATCTGACGCTTGCGGAACTCTGTAGCGTTTGCCAGCAGTTCGTCCTGTGTGTTGTAGCGCTCGCGGCAATGGATGTAGCCAAACATCCAGTCTGGCATCTCAGGAACCGGTCCTGAAAGCTTTCTGAACGATGAGATAACCTGATCTGCGCCACCGGCAAACACCGTGTAGTCAAGACCCGGAGCAGCCTCAGAACGCAGCGTTGTCAGGTTCTGCACCTTATTGTAGTAAACGGTTGGCTTGTCACCGAAACTGCATTCTGACTGCAGCACATGCTCTCCTGCGCTCAGCTCAACAAAGGTCGATGCAGTTGGCGGCAGCCATGTATTCTGCATGGTGATTACCTTCTCACCGTCGATGCTCAGGTCATGCTTGCGTGCCATTGCCTGGCCTACGTCAAGAAGGATTGAATAGGTTCCTGCTTCCGGAACGTTTATTGTAGCGCTGTAGCTGTTGAATACGCGTCTTTCACGCACGTTTCCGTGTGTACTGGTTGCGTTAACGGTAACTGAGGTCTCGGGCAATTCGTCACGCTGCAGTGCGACGCTTGCATCGGCAGGATTGAAATCTGTCTTGCTGTAGTTGTGCCACAGCAGGCCGTATCCCTTGTTTGATATTACCATCGGCAGGGCAATCTGGGTGTTTACCTGGGTCAAACGGCGCTGAAGGCCGCGTATGTCCGTGTATCCATCCTGGAACTGTCCAGTGCCGTACAGATGCTCAGAAACCGGCGATATGAATGACTGAGTCACCTGATATGCCTTCTGGCCCATCACGTCAACCGCAGTGATCTCTCTGCTGTGGGCCGATTCCTGCAGCAGAACCTTGCCTTCTGCATTGCGGAAAGTAATCTTGTCCTCTGCAATTGAGTATGTTGCAGACAACTGTGCAACAGACAGTTTCAGAGTGCTGTCAGTGCATTCTGTCTGGCTCTTTGGTCTTCTTGTCTTCTGCGTGAATACAATCTCTTCAAGCTGCGGACCGTCTGGTGCTGTCAGCTTCACCCTGATGGCATTGTCTGCCATTGGTATCAGCTGCAGTGTCATGCCATCCTCTCTTACCATGCTGCAATCTTGTCCTGCGCATCCGCTCAGCAGTATTCCAAAGCATCCGCTCAGCAATGCAACCCCATTTCGGCCACTAAAAAGCCTTCTCCAACTAAGTGTTCTCATTGTTCTACAGTTTATTCTGGTGCAAATATATAGCAGTCCTGTCACAGAAACAAAAAACTGCAACATTCATTGTTCCTGAGGCATGATTTCCACCTATTTCCACGAAAATGCTGCCTCAGGAACAAAAACTGGCTCATTTCTTTGTTTCTGAGGCACAAAGGCGGCAGCAGACTCGACAGCAGCAGCGGCGACAGGCTCAGCAGCTACTTCAGGAGTAGCGTCGGTAGCGGCAGCAGGGAAAGGTCGTAGTTGGCAATCAGGCTGTCAGGGAACTCAGCCTCTGCCAGCAGCGGGTAGATGTTGCTGTAGTCAGCAATTGAGAAAGAAATGTGGGCATCGCTGCCCAGAATGACCGGAACTCCATACTGCTTGCAAAGACGCAGAATCTCAAGGTTGTTGTCACGGGCCTTAAGCTTGCCTCGGCATGGTTTAAGGCTGGAATTGTTTATCTCAAGCAGCTTGCCATGCTCCTTTGCGGCCAGCACAATAGGCTCAAACAGAAGGTCAGCAGTGCCGTCACCCGGGTGACTGATAATGTTTACCAGTGGATTCTCTATGGCCGCAATCATGCCTGCGGTATTCTCTTCTACGGTGCCCGGATTGAAGCAGAGAATGTGGTAGCCCGCAATGACAATGTCCAGGGAACGCATCCACCTCTCTTCATAGTCAAGCGTACCCTTGGTGTCAAGAATGCTCAACTCAGCGCCCATCAGCAGATGCACGCCGTACATTTCACGCGGAACCACGTGCAGGTTGTTGAAGTAGAGCGGATGGCAAGTGCCAGGAAGAGCAGGCCCGTGCTCAGTGATTCCAAGCACGGGCAAGCCTATCTCTGCTGCACGCTGGGCCATTTCCTGCACTGTGCTGAAGGCATGGCCCGATGCAACGGTATGTGTATGTGCGTCAATCAGAATTTTCTTCATTTTATAATATATAGAAAAGCCCCTGAAAAATCAGAGGCTTAAATCTTTTTTAGAGTGCAGGTGGTCGCAACTGGGCGTTCCATATACACTATCTGTGTTGCAAAGGTATGTATCTTTTTCTTATCTGAAAACCTTTTTGACTATATTTCTCAGATACATCCTAAAAATATTATCATTTTCTGATTGAACAATAATTCCTGTATTATTTTCTACCATTGACTTAATTGATGGAACTTTCTTATATAGTCTTAACGTTGCCGCTTTCAGTTCATTTTGCAAATCATTTGCTCTGTTTACAGATATCTTTCGGAGTAAGTAATCAACAACTTGTAGCGTTCCTACAAGATTCTGATTCGTACCAGGTGACATTGTTGGGCACGCCTTTCCGGAAACAATTCCGCTGGTTAGCCGTAATTCATAGATTACGTTGCCATGAGCACATGCATTTCTAAGTTCTCTGACAGCAGAAAGGTACGATTTAAAGGCGGAAACAGCTGGCTCTCCGTATTGATTGGACACAAGTTTTTTATCAACATCAAATATCAAGTTGTCATAAAGAACCTCTAGGTTACCAAACGTCATAAACTCCATAGTCTTCCAAGCTGGCGCATACTTATCAATGTATTTTTTACGATGTCTGACAATTGTCGGTTTATTCCTAACGTGTGAATATACTTCTTTGTCAAAATCAGCAATAAAGGAAGCTTTCATGACAGACGGATTGACAAACCAATAAGGATCTGCAGAATATTTCAAAGAAATCTGGTATGTAATGGTAGTTCTTATAGAAACCTCAATTCTTGACAAATACTTGTTAAGAATGCTACGAAGGTCAAAATCATAGTAATATAGTGCTACAATTTCCTCAATTGTTGTGCCCGGACGAACATCGTGCAACCTTTTCTGGTTAACAATTGGATAAGTAACCTCAAATGGGAATGCGTAAAACCCTAATCTGTAATATCCTATGTCAGAAAGATACTCTTTCGCTTTTATTTCATCATTGATTACAACACCATTTCTTCTAAGTATTGATATCTGCTCGTCAAAAGACTTTGCCTGTTTTTCGTATTGCGTTCTGGCCATTCAATTCAATGTTTATACAAAGATACAAATAATTCAAGCAATTACTTAGAAGATAAAGGACGTGTATCAGGCAAAAATCAACGATTTCCTTTCATTTTGTTATGTGTCTTGCAAAGCATTTGACAATTCTCGATATCGGTTGCACCACCTTTACTCCATGCGGTTACATGGTCGGCATCCATTTCCGTGAGCTTCCATATCTTTAACTTGTTGGCTCCGTCCTCTTGCGTGCAGTAGGGACAATTACTGTGTCCTGCCGCCTCAGCCAGTGACTTCTGCTTGTAATAGACCGACTTCTTGACAGCATCGGTGAATACACGGATATTCAACAGTTTTTTGTTCTGTTCACCGCTGAGCACAAATTCAAAGATTCCCTTTTTGTCTGTAACGCAAGGATCCTCCATCAGCTCAGCAACACGCTTTGAGAGCACAGCATGGTCGTAGGGTTTTGTATGATGTTCCTCGTACAGGCGAGCCCACTCACGGCCTTTCATTTCGTCATAAACATTGTCAAAGAGTGAAGATGCCCAGTCAATGACGGTGAGGAAGTAGGTTTTGAGTTCGGTAATATCGTTATTGCCTCTATGCTTGCTCATGTAATCACTGATGTTGCCGTGACTTACCCAGTCAAGAGCAGCTTGCAAAATCTGCTGACGCTTTACATCGCCACTCACAAACGTACACCACTTCTGTAACTGTGGATTGCTGGAGTTAGAAAACTCCGCTTTTGCTGATGTCACGAAGGGACCAGAGTAAGTAGCGTTAAGCATCTCCTGCTCGTTGAGTGGTACGCCAACAATGTTGATTGTGCGGAACCACTCCTTTATCTCCGACTCCGTACCGCGACAGATGTAAACGAGCAGTTCGGTTTCCTCTATCTTCTTGCGGTCATTTACAGGAAGACTGCTGATATTCTGTACATTTCCGTCCTTATCATGTATGTCGAGTTTGTTGGTCATGAAGCGACCAATAGACGTGATACGTTGCTGTCCGTCGAGCACTTCGTAACGTCCGTCTTCCAGTTCATTGAAGTAAATCAAACCTATGGGATAACCTTTAAGTATGGAGTCAATGACTGCAACATCCTTTTTTCCATCTGCATAGATGTAGTTACGCTGATACTCTGGCTGAATGGTAAGCCGTCCTTTAAGTCCATATAGTCCCTTGCCCTCAAACTGATTATAGACAAAGCCTTCACAAATTTCCTTGACTGTAAATGTATGCAATTTTGCTTCCATGAGTTATTGTTTTTTGCGGATTAGAATTCGAGCGTATGGCTTCTCTGGTTTACCATTGTCAATATAATATAGTTGACCATCTCGTAAACTTGGATTCAACTTTTTTAATTCTCGCGGGAAAGGAGCAAGACCCAACTCTTTGCCAGACTCTCCTTGAGTTTGCCCTATGATTTCAAATTGTTCTGGACAATACTTATCAAGGAAAGAAATAGGAACCCCCATACACCCATCATAATCAGAAGGAATTGCGTCAGAATAAGGCACTTCTATCGCGTCGTAGTTCTCGTAATGTATGTATTTTACTTTTCCTTTGAGTTCTTTATGCTTACTAAATTTTAGATTATCAGCTATTGTCATTAGTGGCAAAGGTTGATGACGACGTCCATGATCTATGTTAGTGAACCATCGCACACCTTTTACTCTAATGTACTTCTTACCTTTATCATCCATTCGCCATCCTGCCGCATCTAATGGATAGGAATCAGGAACTCCAAATTCCCTGTCACCACTACTAATGCTGCATCCATACCAAGCCAAATTATCTTTTATACAAGGGAAGACTTCTTTATACGTTATGGCATTCATATTGCCAATTATCAAAAACTTCTTCTCACTCTCCATTACCCATGCAAAAAACTCACGGAATAGAGAAAAAGGAGGATTCGTAACGATAATATCTGCCTCGTCACGGAACGCCTTAACTTCCTTGCTGCGGAAATCACCATCTCCTTCCAAATAATGCCATTGCAGGTCATCAATGTCTATACGGCCGTTGCCATCGACATCGCGGTCAAGGATAAATATCTTTCCTTTGGTCTGTGCTTTGCCTGGATCAAATTGGGGACTTGTTGTTTCAAACATAGTTAGCTGGAGAGGTTGTTTCAACATCTTGCTATCTGGAGCATAACTAGTGCTTATGAGTTTACGGAGCCCCAAGTCTTCAAAATGAAGAGCAAAGAAACGGGTAAAGTTACTCCATTCGGGATCATCGCAAGGCAGCAGAACCACCTTATCGCGGAATGTATCGGGATTAAATTCCAGGTAAGCCGTCACCTCTTTCTCAATGTCAGCATACTGAGTATAGAACTCATCCTGCTTGGCATTCTTAGCCTTTGACAGATTAGTATTTGCCATAGTAGTAAATCTTTGCTTGATAATTGATGCATCAATCTACCACTCACGTAAACGCACAAAAAGGGCATGAACCCTCTTATGCGTTCTCCGAGGCTTCGTCCGGAAAGTTGAGACCTCATCGCCTTATAAGAAATGTCCATGCCCAAAGCACGAACATTGACGTCCTATTAAAGGCGATAAGGCACACTTCTCTCATTGAAGTTGCCTAACCACTATCTTTTTGTGTTCTTATCTCAAATTTGTTTTCCGGACGAATTCAGGAGAACGCAAATAATAGTCAATGCTATATGTTATTAAAGTACTATTTATTATCAGCCTACTGCATCAGTTTTGCCGATGCCATGGCTACACGGTTTGTTGGTTTTATTTGTTTAACTTTATGTTTATTACTCTTTCTTTACACACTTCTTTCCAGCAAAGTTACTGATCCATCACAGAATGCCGTACTTCTTGCCGTAGTCAAGCTGCTGCTGCAGGTAGTCGCTGTTATAGACAACCTTGTAGTCAACAACCTTGCCGCCCTGCTCTACAGGGACAATGTCAGGGTTGATGAAGCCGCCGTAAGGCTTCAGGTTCAGGGCATTGTAGCGGTCAAGGCACTCCTTGTGAAGCTGTGGGTCAATGTTCTTGGCGTAGGTCTCAATGAGGTACTTGCCGGCCTCATAGTCACCCTCTGACTTGATGCGCTGAATCTCTGCCAGCAGTTCACCGAACAGACCGCGCAGAGCCTGGTAGTCATTTACTACAAAGTATGTCTTGCCGTCACGTACCTTCTTCTCAATGACGTTCTGTGCACGGCCCTTCTCATAGCACCACTCAGCAATGAGCTTGCGGTCCTGCATGTGAGCCTCTGTATTCTGGCGGCCCAGCTCAACGCGGTTGAACTGAACGAACAGACCATTGCGAATGAACTGTGCGTACTCTGCCTTGTAAGCCTCTGCATCGGGCATGATGCCCAGTTCAACCATCTTTGGGTCAGCGGTGTAGTACAGACCGAACAGGTCAGCGCGAGCCTCTTCAAGTGCGCTTGAGTACTCACCCATGGCAGTTGCGGCAACGCCTGGGAGCAGCTGGCCTGAGCCGTGGCCCAGACACTCGTGCAGGTCTGTATGGATCTCATCAGCGTATGAACCGTACTTCTTGTACAAGTCAATCTCTGCCTGGTCGTAAGCGAACTCTGTCAGGGTGCTTGCTGGAGACTCCTCGGCAGCGTATGAGTATGCGTGGGTGATGTTTGCAATGGTAACTGACTTGCTTCCGTGGTTCTTGCGGATCCAGTCAGCGTTAGGCAGGTTGATGCCGATAGGAGTTGAAGGATAGCTGTCACCGGCCAGGCAGACTGCGTTGATTACCTTTGCAGAGATACCCTTTACCTTTGATTTCTTGAATCGGGCATCGACCGGACTGTTGTCCTCAAACCACTGGGCATTTGCACTCAGTATGACAGAGCGCTCTGAAGCCTTGTGGTCCTTTATGTTTACGTAACCCTCCCATGAGCCCTTGCGGCCCAGCGGGTCATTGTAATCCTCTACGAAACCATTGATGAAGTCAACTGTTCCGATGGTATCCTTTACCCATTCAACGTTAAAGGCATCCCACAGACGCAGGTCACCGGTGTTGTAGAAGTCAATGAGCAGGCCCAGGGCACGTACCTGAATGTCATTCTCAGCGCACTTCTGGGCAAGCTTCAGCTCCTGGCAGATCTTCTCAATTGCCGGGCCATAGATGCCGCCCACCTTCCATGGCAGTTCAACGATGTTGCCCGATGCATCCTTCACGACCTTGGTATTCAGACCGTATGCGATAGGAGTCTCGTCATCTGGGTCATTGATCGATGCGTAATAGTCCTCAACCTCCTGGCGTGTCACGCCGTCGTAGAAGTTCACTGCACTCAGGGCAACTACGTCACCGTCTGTTGATGTTGCACGACGCTGCTGATACAGATTCCTGTCATACATTACAGGCAGCAGGTGAGCGCACTGGTCTGCGCAGCCTGACTCTTCCATGAGCATCTTCATGTACTCCTCTGAGCAGCCAGGGAAGAACTTGTCCTCTGCATAGTGATGATGGATGCCGTTTGCAAAGAAGACACGCTTTGCATAAACCAGGAACTCCTGGAACTCGTCTGTGTTACGGTCACCTTTATAATTATTCAGGATGTTCTCAATTACATGTCTTACCGGCAGAGCCTCCTTGCAGTTCTGGTCCCAGCTGATGTCACGGCCCCACTTGGCGGCGGCGGAGAGAGGATCGGAATAGCGGAAGTCGATCTCGTTCTGACC
>JAKSIY010000093.1 GCA_024398535.1 Bacteroidaceae bacterium | reverse complement strand
CAGATCTTTTATATTAAAAGTTGTAATATGCCAATTCTGTTCTAATTGCATAGACTTTGATTTTTGCAGAGATGAAATGATTTTAATAAATCCTGGAGCTGTGATAATTGTCATGCTCAATATGATAAAAAATTAATTGAATTTTTAATAATTAAAAAGATTCAAAGTGTTATTGATTATTATTTTAACCAAGATTTAGAATGCAAAACTTGCCTTAATCAGAAAGATGAAATGAATTTTCTTTGTCATTATTTTGTATTAGAACTTGTAAACAAGACCAAGTGAGAAGTTGTTGCTCTTACCGAAGTCGTCACCGATGTTAGGGTTGAAGAACTCTGAAGTACCTCTTACAAAGCGTCCCTCAATGCCGATGTGGTCTGTAGCCATGAACTCAGCGCCGATTACACCTGACAGGTCAAAGGCATTGTAGTCATCGCTCTCAAGATCAACATCGTTGTCGTTGATTGTCCAGACACCGCCAAGGCAGTAGCCCAGCTGGATACCACAGTAAACAGAGATACGGTTCTCAAGGAATGGAAGGGTATATTCACCCATGATTGGCATTACAATGTTATTTGTCTTCAGTTTCTGGTCAACAAGTGAAGTTTCAGACTTCATGCCGTTGGTCTGGAAGAGGAGCTCACCGCGAAGGCCGATGCCCAGAGCAACCGGATACTCGGCAACTACACCGGCATTGAAACCTGCAAGTCTGTCAATGTCATCATCGTTGACACCTGTGAACTCTGTCATCTTTGACATGTTCAGACCGCCCTTAACTCCGAAATTAACCTGTGCAGAAGCACCCATAACCATGAGCGCCATAGCTGCAAATGCGAAAATCTTTTTCATAATTGTTGTTTGTTTTTTGACTTGGCAAAGTTAGCACATCTTTCGTAACTTTGCAACACGAAACAGGAGCCTCAAATGAACGGAAAGAAAAGCACATTGCCTTACGACATTCTGGCATTCATCATAGTAGCAATCTGGGGAGCAACATTCATATCCACCAAGCAGCTTATTCTCAATGGCCTTCAGCCGGCACAGATATTCCTGATACGATTCATCCTGGCATACGCCGGAATCTGCATGATATCACATGACAGGCTCTTCTCTGAATCCCTGAAGGATGAGGTCAAGTTCATCCTGCTGGGAATCTCCGGAGGTTCCCTATACTTCCTGACAGAGAACACCGCAGTGGAATTCACCCAGGCATCGTTCGTCTCTTTTCTGGTGTGTACGACACCATTGGTTACCGCACTGATGATGGCCGCGGTCAGGAGACTGGCACCCGGCCTGCTGAACAGGAACGACAGGATCACATTCAACCTGGCATTCATTTCCGGCACGATTCTGGCCCTGACAGGCATGGCCATGATTGTCTTCAACGGGAAATATGTACTTAAACTCTCTCCAAAGGGAGACCTTCTGGCACTGGCAGCATCGGTCTCATGGGCGGTTTACAGCATTCTCCTGAGCGGGATTGCAGACAGATACGGCACAGCATTCATATCAAGGAAGGTCTTTTTCTACGGATTGGTCACCATCATACCGGTCATCATGGTTCAGCATGGTTTCTGCATGGACCTGAGTGTCTTTGCCAGACCAATCGTGTGGGGCAACCTGCTCTTCCTTGGAGTCGTGGCATCACTCGGATGCTATGTACTCTGGAACAAGGTCATGAAGGTGCTTGGAACAGTCAAGGCATCAAACTATATCTACCTTAACCCGCTCTTCACCCTGGTAGCCGCCATCATCGTCCTGGACGAAAGAATAACCGTCCTTGCCGGGATTGGATGCGCACTCATCTTCATAGGGGTGCTGCTTGCCGGCAAGAGCGGTTCTACTGAAGCGTGATCAAAGACGGAATGCCTGCAGACGCCCGGCTGCCAGCAGAAGGTCACGCTGGGTTTCTATCATTCTTTCAGAACATTCAAAGGAATATTCCATCTCCTGCATGTAGTCCAGAAGGCCTATCTGGCCGCCCTGCCATGCCTTGAGCAGCAGTTCGGAGTTCGATGCAGAGTCAATTGCATCAGAGTACGCACGCACACTCTGCTTAAGGCTAACAGCCTCGGAATAAAGGATCTCAAGATCTGACAGATAGTCTGCGCGGGCATCGTCTGCACCCGTTACTGCAGCAATGGCCTGTGCCCTGGCCTGCCTGATTCTGTTGCGGTTCTCCCAGAGAGGAATGTTCAGACCGACCGTGATTCCACGGAAATTCTCACCCGAGACGAATTCACCGGTATAGCCTACGCTCCATTTCGGCATCGATTCTGAACGCACCGTACGCAGATTGTCGTCGGCGCTCTTCTTCAGGCTCTCGTAATAGGCAAGTGAAGGCGATGCAGCCTCACACTCATCCACAAGGCTCTGGAAGCTGGCTGGCAACACTACTTCAGGGAATGAACTGCTGTCAAGCGAAACCGGCATTCCGCCATTCATACGTTTCAGCTCTGCCACAATTTTCTCTCTTTCAAGCGCAATTCTTGACAGCCGGTCCTGCATCGTTGCAAGATTCATGCGTGCCTTGTTACTGTCGATGGCATTGGCAGAACCTGTGCGGCTCAGATCCTTGTACGCATCTGCAATTATCTGTGCATTCTCTGTCTGTTTCCTGCAGACCTCGTAAAGGGCGTTCCTGCAAATCAGCTCCACACACAGTTCCTGAGCCTGCAGCAGCAGTTCCATTCTCTTCTCAAGGTACTCATTTTCAATTTCACGGCTTTTGCTGTCGGCATACCTTCGGCGATTGACATAGGCAGTAGGGAAATCAAGTTCCTGAGTGATGCTGATATCCTGACGGTTACCTATCTCTTCAGGCTTTCCCCACAGATAGCTGTACTCAACCTCAGGATCAGCCGGAGTAAGCCCTGTACGGGCATCAAGCACATCTGCCTCACGGAGTGCCTGCATTGCCTTCAGTTCAAGACTGTTTGCCTCAATCTGTGACAGGACTTCCGGAAAGAGCCCCTGAGCGCCGGCATTCATGGCCGCCAGAGACAGCAATATGATTGAAATATGCTTCTTCATTTCTTCTTCAGTTTTGCATACCACTCAAACACGATAGGCATGACATAGAGGTTCAACAAAGTAGAGGTGACAAGTCCTCCCAGCACAACGATGGCCATAGGGCTCTGGATCTCATTGCCCGGCTTGTCTCCGTTCACCACCAGAGGAATCAGGGCCAGGGCACTTGTAAGTGCGGTCATGAGAATCGGGTTAAGACGGTCAACAGAGCCATGCAGCACGGTCTGCCGCAGTTCCTCACCACTCTCCTGCCCCTTCATATACCTGGATATCAGCAGCATGGCATTTCTGGTTGCCACGCCGAACAGGGTTATGAATCCTATGATTGACGGGATGCTTATGACATTTGAAGTCAGGAATATCGCCATGACACCACCTATCAGGGCCAGCGGAAGGCTTGACAGCACGATACCTGAGAGCGATGCATTCCTGAACTCACCGAATATGAGCAGGAATACCACGAGAAGAGCCACCAAGGTTGCCGTAACCAGGGTTCTGGTAGCGCTGCGGGCACTCTCAAACTGTCCGCCGTACTCTATTCGGTACCCCTCAGGAAGTGATATCTCTGCATCGACAATCTCCTTGATGTCATTCACGACACTTACCACGTCACGTCCTGAAGTATTTGCACTTACCACAAGCTTGCGCTGGACATTCTCTCTTGAAATCATGTTAGGGCCACCTGTTGAGATGATCTCTGCGACCTCCTCAAGCGGCACTTTTCCACCATCTTCCGTATCAATCAGAGCCTTCCTTACGCCATCGATATCCTCTGTATAGAAATCATTCAGGCGGAGTACCACGTCAAAACTGCGCTGTCCCTCATAAACCTCGGAAATCTTCTCTCCGGCAAATCCGCAGGAAATGAAGTTGTTGAAATCCTCAATGCCTATGCCGTAGCGGGCCAGGGCCTGGCGGTTTGCACGAACCTGCAGTTCTGGAGTTTCTGTCTGCTGCTCAACCTGAACATCAACAAGACCCTCAACGCCTTCGACAGCCGTCTTTATTCGGTTTCCTATCATGAACATGTTGCTCAGGTCGGTACCGAAGAGCTTGATGGCAATCTCTGCCTGGGTACCGGAAAGGATATGGTCAATTCTATGGCCAACTGGCTGACCTATTGTAGATGCTATTCCCGGAATCTGTGCCAGATGGGCACGCATGTCGTCAAACAGTTCATCCTTGCTGCGCTCACCCAGATTGAAGCAGACCTCAACCTCGGCACTGTTTGTAAGCTGCGAATGCTCATCAAGCTCGCCACGGCCGGAACGGCGCGCCGTTGACTTCACTTCTGGAATCTTCAGCAGTTCGCGTTCAACAATGTTGCCCAGTTCATTGTTCACGTCAAGCGATATGCCCGGCTTTGCCACTACCGTGATGGTTGCGTTTCCCTCCTGGAAAGCCGGCAGGAAACTGCTACCCATGCCCAGGAACAGGACCAATGCCAGCACAAGCAGACACAGCGTTCCGCCCATGACACTCCTCTTATGCTCCATAGCCCACTGCAGAGAGCGGAAATAGCCGGCTGACAGCCTTGCCGTAAGCCAGCCCTCCTTTTCATTGCGGGTCAGGTACTTTTCATCAGCAAGCAGATCCTTGCAGAGCAGAGGAGTCACCGTCATTGCCACTATGAGTGACATGAACAGCGAGATGATGAAAGTTATGCCCAGCGGCTTCAGCAGCCTTCCCTCCATGCCGGAAAGGAAAAAGAGCGGTGAAAAGGCTACCATGATTATCAGGGTGGCATTGATGATCGATGACCTGATCTCACTTGAGCCATGGAACACCACATCAAATACAGAACGCTGTTCAGATGCCGGCAGGGCATGATTCTGCCGCAGACGCTTATAGACATTTTCCACATCAATGATTGCATCGTCCACCAGGGAACCGATAGCAATGCACATTCCTCCCAGAGTCATGGTATTCACATCAAGCCCCAGCATATACAGCGTCACCAGCGTAGCCAGAAGGGACAGAGGAATGGCAATGACGGATATCAGGGTCGTGCGGAAACTGTTCAGGAACAGGAAGAGCACGATAATTACGAACACAGCTCCTTCAAGCAGCGAACGTCCCACATTGCGGACAGAAGTCTCAATAAAATCGGCCTGACGGAAAACATGGCTGTCCAGACGGACATCAGAAGGCAGTGACTTCATGATATCATCCAGGCCGGATTCAATCCGCTTTGTGACTTCAAGGGTATTTGTATCAGGCTGCTTTGAGACAGACAGGATGATTGCGGGCGATGCATTCTGCGAAGCATGTCCCATCTTCACCGCACTTCCAATCCTGACATCTGCCACATCAGACAGCAGCACCGGATTGCCCTTGTACATCTTTACGAACGAGGATCCCAGTTCATCTAGATCAGACGTACGTGCCATACCGCGCAGGGCAAACTCATTGCCATAGTCACGGATCACATTTCCGGTGGAATTCTCGCTGAATGTGCGTCCTACCTGCTCCAGATCCGCCAGCCTGACCTTGTATGCAGCCATACGCTGAGGGTCCGCCAGTATCTGGTACTCCTTGTAATCCCCACCTATAATAGATACCTGCGACACACCTCCTGTAGCCAGGATGGCAGGCTTGACTACCCACTCTGCCATGGTACGCAGATCCATCATCGAGGTTGAATCTGCCTGCAGGCCTATGAACATTATCTCTCCCATGATGCTTGACTGCGGAGCCAGCACCGGAGTGATACCCTTTGGAAGTGACTCTGCAAGCGAGACCATCTTCTCACTCACAATCTGGCGGGCCTTGAACACATCCATGCCCCAGTCAAACTCAATCCAGACAAAGCTGACTCCGCTGCGCGACGTGGAACGCACTCTCCTGACGTTGGTTGCACCGTTTACAGCAGTCTCTATCGGGAACGTAACCAGACGCTCTACCTCTTCTGCGGCCATTCCGTGCGCATCGGTCATCACTACAACCGTCGTTGCGGTAAGGTCCGGGAAGACATCTATATCCATGTTCTTCATTGAGATGATGCCGCCTACAGCCACGAGCAGTGCGCCCAGCAGCACAATCAGCCGGTTCTTCAATGAGAACTTAATGGTATTATCTATCAGATTCATATCCGTACAGATTTATCAACCGTGATTATGTCCTGCATGTGGATCAAGTGCGCCCGATGCCTGTGACAGCTTCACCATCACCGCACCCTTGGCAACGACACGTTCTCCCTCTGCTACACCCTGCAGAATCTCCGTGTAGAGTCCATCGGTCTTTCCTGTACGGACAAGACGCTTCTCAAAGAATTCCGGAGTCAGCTGGACAAACACAAAACATTCACCCATCTCTTCAACGATTGCCTCAGACGGAACTGCCAGCGACGTGTGGTCTGCACCGGCCTTGATGAACATCTCTACAAAGGAACCCGGAACCAGTCCAACGCTGTTTTCCATACAGAAGGTTACCGGAACCAACGGAGATTCCTGTGAAACGACACGTCCAAAAGAGACCAGATGACCGCCAAGGGATTCCAGGGAATAGACCTGATCGGTGTCCATGCGTCGCAGATTGGCCCCATTCACGTTTCCAAGAAGACTGTAATAACGGGACTGGACTTCTGCCTTAAGGTGCACCTCCCTGAGATCAGAGACACATGCCAGCTGCTGGCCGGCCTCGACATACTGTCCATTGGCAACCGGAAGTTCGTCAATATAGCCATCCTGCGGTGCTTTCACGACATGCTTGCCGTTTGAGTAGTTTCTGGAAAGACTCTCATACACAGCCTTGGCACGTTCATAGTCCGAGCGTGCCTGCTGAAGCTGGCTGGCAGAGATCACATTTGACTGAGCCATCTCTTCTGCACGCTCATACTCCGCCTTGGTCAGACGATACTGAGACTCGGCATCGGCAAACCTGACTGCCAGATTGTCTCCGGCAACACCGCCACCGTCTATCGTGAAAAGCACTTGGCCCTTGCGTACCTGACTGCCTACGACCAGATCCCTGATTGCGTATGAGACCATACCGCTTGCACCTGCAGCAATTCCGTATTCCGATTCCGACGGCAGAATTACCTGAGCCATAGTCCTTATTACAGAACCCACCGGAATGCGGGTGCACTCTGCGGTACTGAAATCAATCATCCAGCTTTTCTCCTTTGGGAATGCAACGCCATTGCTGCTGTGCGGCTCCGATGCCTCAATCTCCTCATCAGCCTCTTCATCATCGGCACATATTCTTACCTGAGCGGTCACCTCATCAGACTGATTCCCACATTTCACCGTCAGTTCCAGGACGGCATCACCGGTCTTTTCCGGTTTGAACTCAAGGCTGTAGATTCCGTCCTCAACCATTTCTGCCACGGATTCTCCCTGAAGAGAGCCATTGCATACCAGCCTTGCACTTACCTGGGCATCTACCAGAGGCTTGAAATCCTCAAGAGATGTCAGATGAGCCAGCATCCCAACAGTCTCTCCTGCTATTATTCCGTCTGAAACCAGATAGAGTTCAAGTCTGTCGCTGTAGGCTGAAACCTGAAGCTTCTCCTCATGTTCATGCTCGTGATCATGATCATGACCACCTGTTGCGGTGCCCTTGCATGACACCACACACATGGCAACAGTCATTGCTGCCAGTTTGAAATATTTCATTTGATATCTTTTTCCTGTTAATAATCTGAATAAACTCCCACGGACTGAGAAAGTATCAGATTACAGGAGGGGCTCTGAATCCCCTCTCACCGGATGGAACTCCGGCAGGAAGCGGGACACTCCAGAAAGCATCGGCATATTCCTCATGAATATGCTCCACAAAGACCTCTTCCGGCAATATCAGGTCAAATGATACCGGACAGTAGTCATCATGCTGAAGCTGGTGTGTCTGGGTAAATATTGAAATGCAGGACTCATGGTGATGACAGTCAGCGTCATTGTCCTGAGTTGTCTCAACAGGGATCGGATCGTCGCTGTGATGATGGTGCGGAATAGCAGCATGACACAGAATCAGCATCTGCGCCACAAGCACCATTATCATTGCAACCTTTCTGAATCCCTTCATTCAATCCTGCTTTTTGGAATTGCATTTAGCCGTGAACTTCTCTGCATCAATCACAAAACGCTCGTGAAGCCCCTGCCCGATAAGTCCACACTCATCAGAAGCCTGAACC
>JAKSIY010000092.1 GCA_024398535.1 Bacteroidaceae bacterium | reverse complement strand
CTAGTGCCGTTCCTTTCGGAAAGCGGGTGCAAAGGTAGAGCCTTTTACATTACCCGCCAAACATTCCAGGAACTTTTTTTCAGAGAAAATTATAAGGTTTTCTAAAGCCCTATAATTATCAGCGAGATATAAACTGTTAACAAAACAAAATCAATTTTCCTTTTCAGGAGTGATCAGTTTATAGCCCTTTCCATGGATGTTTATAATCTCTACAGACTCGTCATCTCTGAGGTGCTTGCGCAGCTTTGTGATATAGACATCCATGCTGCGGGCATTGAAATAATTGTCATCAACCCATATTGCCTTGAGAGCAAAATCCCTCTGCAGGATCTCATTCTGATGAGAGCAGAGCAGTCCCAGAAGTTCAGACTCCTTTGTAGTAAGCTTGGTTGACTTCTCTCCTATTGAAAGAATCTGCTTCTTGGTATCAAATGAGAACTTACCTATCTGATATACGGAAACCTCACGTGACTTCTTTCCCTTGACCCTACGAAGGATAGCCTCAATCCTGAAAGTAAGTTCCTCCATACTGAATGGTTTGGTGATGTAATCATCGGCACCAATCTTGAAGCCTTCAAGAATATCCTCCTTAAGTGTCTTTGCAGTAAGGAAAACAATAGGAACCTCTGTATTTGCTGCACGGATCTCCTGAGCCAGGGTAAATCCGTCCTTCTTTGGCATCATGACATCAAGCACACAAATATCAAACCTGTTCTTGACGAATGCCCTGTATCCGGCCTCGCCATCAGGACAGAGTTCTGCATTGTAGCCCTTTGCCTGTAAATACTCCCTGAGCAGCATACCCAGATTCTCATCATCCTCACACAGCAGAATGTTCAGTTTTTCTTCCATATCAGTTATTTGTATTTATTCTTCATCAATTTTCTGTACCGGCATGGATATCACGAATCGTGTTCCGTTGCCATACTCACTCTCAGCCCTGATTGAGCCCTTGTGGTCCTCAATAATCTTCTTGACATAGGCCAGTCCAAGACCGAATCCCTTGACGTCATGCAGATTTCCGGTATGAACCCTGAAATACTTCTCAAAAATCTTCTTCAGATCCTCGCGCTTTATACCGATGCCGTTATCCTGTATGGATATGAGCAGTTTGTCCTGTTCGTTCCAGGTCCTGACCTCAAGCTTCAGGTCAACGTCAGGCCTCTTGTACTTGACCGCATTGTCCATCAAGTTGAAGATGACGTTTGTGAAATGCATCTCATCGGCAAGTACAAATGGATTCCAGGCATCGTACTGCGCGCCAAGCGTACCGCCGCAGTTCTCAACCTTTATGGCAAAGTTCCGGACAACGCCGGCAATCAGGTCATTCACATCGACCTCCCTAACCTTCAGGTTATTGCTCTTGCGTTCAAACATTGACATCTGAAGCACCTTCTCAACCTGGAAACGGAGTCTCTTGGTCTCATCCGTGATTACACCAGATATATGCTTGAACATCTGCGGGGACTTGGTAACAGACTCATCACTGAGCATCTGCGCGGCAAGCGATATGGTTGAGATAGGAGTCTTCAGTTCATGAGTCATGTTGTTCACAAAGTCATTCTTGATTTCAGTCAGTTTCTTCTGCCTTGAAATAATGACCAGGGTACAGATGAACGATACCACCAGGATGACCATGAAAATCAGTGACGGAATCATATATCTTACAGAACCCTTTATGTAGTGCTGAAGCGTAGGGAAATAGACCCTGACAACTCCCATCCTGTTGGCAGGATCATTCCTGAAGATTGCCTGAGTATAGGAATCCTTCAGGTTCTTTTCATTGAAATCCTTGCATCCACAGGTATAGATGACACGCCCGCTGTTGGTGGTCACGACATAGTGGAAAGGCAAGTCAACTCCGCTGTTCCTGAGTTCTGCAGTCAGTTCGTTTGCCAGAAGATTGAAATCCAGTCTGTCACGAAGCGGACGGAGGCCTGCAGTATTCAGCATGCTGTAAATGACTTCATCCATCAGTGCTCGCTGGGTAATATAGCGCTTCACCATATTCTCATGCACGGCACGCGACTGCTCTGACACAGACGGACCACTCTGGGGAGCTCCCGGTCTTGGAATCTGCAATGACGGCATAGGCGATGCCGACTCCTGAATTACCAGCGAACTTCCATCCGGGAAATTATATACCTGTTTTACAACCTGGTTGTCAGCATTGTCAGCAGAGAAGGCAGAGCTGCGCTGCATCTGGACAATATCCTCTTCAAGGTACTTCTTGGCCTCCTCCATCTCAAGAGTATGCGCAACCTGATACAGACTACGCTTGACAGAATCGTCAAACTGCTGCCTGCGCATAGTGGCCATCTGGTTCATGAAACCAATCTGCAAGTACAGAAGTATCAGGAACGATACTCCCATTACCCCACCCAGGATCCAAATTGTGGACTTTCTCATCAGAACTAGATTATTGAACGTTACAAATGTATGAATTCTTTTGAACAGACAAGCCTTTATGTGAATTATTTTGATAATAAAAACAAAAATGGGCACCAAATTAACCCTTGGCGCCCATTTTAGTTGCGAATTTATCAATTAATCCTCATCAGACTGCTTTGATTCAAATTCCTTGATAAGCTTATCCTGAACATCAGTAGGAACAAGCTCATAGCTTGAGAAACTCATCTCAAACGAGCCGCTACCACCGGTTATTGAACTCAGGGCTGTTGAATAGGAAGCCATCTCCTTCAGAGGCACCTTGGCCTTCAGGGCCTGATAGCTACCCTCAGAATCCATACCCATGATCATACCGCGTCGTCCCTGCAGGTCACTCATAACGTCACCCATATAATCAGCAGGAACAAGTACCTCTACATCATAGACAGGCTCCAGGATCTTTGGACCAGCCTCCTTGAAGGCTGTACTGAACGCGTTGCGTCCTGCAAGCATGAATGAGATTTCATTTGAATCTACCGGATGCATCTTTCCGTCATATACAATGACACGTACGTCACGGGCATAGGAACCTGTCAGAGGACCCTGCTCCATACGCTGCATGATACCCTTAAGGATTGCAGGCATGAAACGGGCATCGATTGAACCACCGACAATACTGTTGACAAAAATCAGCTTGCCACCCCAGTCAAGTGGATACTCCTCTGTTCCCTTCACGCTCATCTTGAACTCCTGTCCGCCAAAACGGAATGCATCAGGCATTGGCTTGCCATCCTCATATGGCTCAACAATCAGATGAACCTCACCGAACTGACCAGCACCACCAGACTGCTTCTTGTGACGGTAGTCTGCACGTGCAGGCTTGGTGATAGTCTCACGGTATGGAATCTTAGGTTCCTCAAATACAACCTGAAGCTTGTCATTGTTCTCAATGCACCACTTGAATGTACGCAGATGGAACTCGCCCTGACCATGCAGGATTACCTGACGCAGCTCCTTGGACTGCTCAAGGCAGAGTGTTGGATCCTCTTCATGCATACGTGCTACGATTGACATCATCTTTTCCATGTCAGACTCTGTAGCAGGCTTGATTGCACGTGAATACTTATAGTTAGGATACTTGATGAAGTCAAATGAGTTCTCTGCTCCGTCAGCGTTCAGGGTATTGCCTGTACGAACGTCCTTAAGCTTGACAGTGCAGCCAAGATCACCGGCAGCAAGTTCGGAAACCTGTGTCCTGTTGGTACCGGCACTGACAAAGAGCTGGCCGATGCGCTCCTTTGAGCCACGGTCTGCATTGAGCATGTCGGTGCCCTCCTTGGCCGTACCACACATAACCTTGAAATATGAAACAGCACCGATATGCGGCTCAATTGAAGTCTTGTAGAAGAACAGAGAGGTTCCTGCGGCATCAAGAGCAACAGTCTGGCCCTTGGAATTCTGGACTGGAGCAGTAGCTGCAGGATTTGGAGCTACGTTACCAAGGAACTCAACAAGACGGTTTACGCCGATATTAGGCTGGGCAGCAAGACAGACAATCGGGAACAGATCACATGCCTTGATACCAAGGCGGAAGCCCTTACGAATCTCATCAACAGAGAGAGCGCCCTCATCAAAGTACTTGTTCATGAGGTCGTCATCATAAACGGCAGCCGACTCCTGAACCATCTCATACATAGCCTGGGCACGGTCCTGCTCTGAAGAAGGAATCTCTTCAAGCTTCATTGGCTGGCCATCAGCAAAGGTAATCTTCTTGTCAAGGATAAGGTCAACGATTGAGTTGAATGACGGGCCGCTTACCTCAGGGAACTGGATTGGAACGGCAGTCTTACCGAATGTAGAGCGGATCTGGTCAATGATTGCATCGTACTCACACTTGTCGCTATCAACATTACTTACTACAAAGAAAGCAGGCTTGCCCAGCTTGCGCACCAGTCTGTAGCTCTTGATTACACCTACATCAACACCGCGTGCTCCGTTTACCATGATGATGGCGGAATCACAAATGTTGAGGGCAGTTACAGCTGCGCCAGAGAAATCGTCAGTACCAGGGCAGTCAAAGAAATTGAACTTCCTGTCGTACATTTCCACAGAGAACACCGTAGAGTAAACGGAATAGCCATACTCCTGTTCAACGGCAGCCGTGTCAGAGACTGTATTCTTAGCGTTTACTGAACCGCGACGCTTGATCACGCCACCTTCAAACAGAATGCTTTCTGCCAAGGTGGTCTTACCGGAACCTGAGCCACCTACGATGGCAATGTTCCGAATTTCCTCTGTCTTGTAGATTTTCATATTACTTCTATTATTAATTATTAACTATCCACTTCCGCAAACTTAATAATTATTGAATACAAAACAAACTCTGACAAAAAAAAGTTTAGCACAATTTACCGATATATTATTTTTGTGGAGTCATATTAATATTCCGGAGCTCATGTCTGGCATCTACATACATATTCCTTTCTGCAAAAGCCGATGCGCATACTGCGACTTCTACTCCACTACCCGACCCGGGCAGATGGCATCGTACACCGATGCTCTGATCAGGGAGATTGAAGCCAGAAAGGCAGAAACCGGCAACGAAAAACCGCACACTATATATATAGGTGGTGGAACGCCATCGCAGATGCCGGCCAATGAGCTGAAGGCCATCTATGGAAAGCTGGAGCAAGCCTTTGACCTGAGCCAGCTTGAGGAGAGCACCATTGAGTGCAATCCGGATGACCTGACGGACTCATTTCTTGACACCCTGAGCAGGTTGCCGATAAACAGGATAAGCATGGGAATACAGACCTTCAACGACGACATACTGAAACTGATTTGCAGGCGGCACACCTCAGAGCAGGCCATACAGGCTGTCGGGCGATGCCGGAAACATGGATTCACAAACATCAGCATAGACCTGATCTACGGTCTTCCGGGACAGACGCCAGAAATGTTCAGGAACGACATTCGTACAGCTCTGTCACTTGAGGTCACACATATTTCCGCCTACTGTCTCTCATACGAAGAAGGCACCAGACTGACAGCAATGAGAGACAAAGGGGTCATCACTCCGGTTTCTGACGAAGACTGCGCCGAGATGTTCTCAATACTTTGCCAGGCAATGAAAGAGGCAGGATTCATGCATTATGAGATATCAAACTTCTGCAAGCCAGGATATCACTCGCGCCACAACAGCAGTTACTGGGACGGCACCCCCTACATAGGACTAGGTGCTGCTGCACACTCATACGACGGAAGGAACCGCAGCTGGAACATATCGGACATAGACCAATACATGAAAGGCATAGAAGAAGGTACTCCTGTCATGGAAAAGGAGGAGCTTACCCAGACTGACCGAAGGAATGAGATGGTCATGCTGTCACTGCGGACCTCAAAAGGCCTTGATACAGAAGAGATGGCAAGCCGTTTCGGCAAAGCCACCACAGACAGGTGCATAAAAAACGCCACCCGCTATATAGAGAGTGGCGTAATGCTGTTTAACGGCCGAATCCTGAAACTGTCTGAAACCGGCATCTTTGTGAGCGATGACGTAATCAGCAGTCTCTTTGAGGATTAGATCATCTTTTCTATTACCGACATCACTGCCTGGCCTATCTCATCGGCAGCAGCCATGGTCGATGCCTCAGAATAGACACGTATGATTGGCTCGGTATTGCTCTTCCTAAGGTGAACCCACTTGTCAGGGAAATCAATCTTGACTCCGTCAATATCATTGATCTCAGCCTGAGACTCATAGATGCCTTTTACCTTCTCAAGGATAGCATCCACGTCAGTACCCTGCTGAAGATCAATCCTGTTCTTTGCAATGAAATACTCAGGATAGGTCTTGCGGAGCTGGCTGACAGACTTGGCCTCATGTGCCAGATGGCTCAGGAACAGGGCTATACCAACCAGTGCATCGCGACCGTAATGGAGTTCAGGATATATGACACCGCCATTACCCTCACCACCAATCACGGCGCCAGTCTCCTTCATCTTGGTAACCACGTTGACCTCACCCACTGCAGCAGCATTGTACTCCTGGCCATAGCCACGGGTCACGTCACGCAGGGCGCGTGTGGAGCTGAGATTTGAGACCGTATTGCCCGGAGTGTGCTTCAGGACATAGTCTGCCACGGTAACAAGAGTATATTCCTCACCGTACATAGAGCCGTTCTCATCAATGAAGGCCAGACGGTCAACGTCAGGATCAACTACAAAAGCAACGTCACAGCCGCCCTTCTTCATGAGGCCCATGATATCTGACAGATTCTTCTCAAGAGGTTCCGGATTGTGCTGGAAATCACCGGTAGGCTCGCAGTAGAGCTTCTTGACCTCCTTGACTCCCAGTTTCTCAAGAAGTTCCGGAAGAATGACACCGCCTACAGAGTTCACGCAATCAATTGCAACCTTGAAACCCGCCTTGCGGATAGCCTCAACATCTACCAGATTCATTGCAAGGACTGCCTCAATGTGTCTGCTGTTCATTGTATCATCCTGGTAATAGTGACCCAGGGAATCAACGTCGGCATAATCAAACGCCTCAGCTTCAGCAATGCGCAGAACCTCATTTCCGTCTGCAGCATTCAGGAACTCGCCCTCATTGTTCAGAAGCTTCAGGGCATTCCAATGACGTGGATTATGGCTTGCAGTCAGAATGAGACCGCCATCTGCCTTGAGCCAGGTTACTGCAAGCTCTGTGGTCGGAGTCGATGCCAGACCTATGTCAACGACATCAAAGCCCATGCCCATGAGAGTACCACACACAACCTGACGGACCATCTGACCTGAAAGACGGGCATCACGGCCAACGACAATCTTCCTGGCTTCAGGACGGCTCTTTCTTACCCAGGTAGCGTAAGCTGAGACAAATTTCACAATATCCAGTGGAGTCAGGCCATTACCGGCCTTGCCTCCTATCTCTCCGCGGATTCCGGAGATTGATTTAATCATTGCCATTTCTGGTGTGTTATTGTAAGTTCATATAAACAAGGATAGACATCTGTCAGGGACTTCTGAGTGCCACAGGTATGAGGCACAATCAGACGGACCTTGGCAGAAGGTTCTCCGTTCAGGAAACCCGGAGTAATGTACGGCATCGCTGTCATCCAGCCCTTTGGAACTGATGAGCCATACGACGAGAACATTATTCCAGACACAAATGACGACGTGTAGAGGTCTGACGAACGTGAACAGGTGAACACGTCAGGAGCAGTCTGATACCTGTTATGGGTAAGCGTGTCACTGTGAAGTATGTCATACTCAAAGTATCTGACATTGTAGTTCTTTGAAGAAGACGGTTCAAGAACGCTGCCCTGACCGCGCCTGATGATCTGCATGTAAACACCCTGATCCTCAAAAAGGACATACTCATTCCTTGAGAAGTCAGGTCCTGTTACTGGATTGTTGGTAATGGTATCCTTCAGGAATTCCTCAACGGAAATGACCTGTATTCCCTCTTCTGCAACAAATTTCCTGACTGCATTGCGCTCATTTTCCTTAAGGTCAGCATACGTCTCTGTATCCTTGCATGATGCCAATACCATGGTCAGAATCATGCATACCGGCAGGAAGCCTATAATTCTCTTCATATCTTATTTCTGTATTATTTCCCAGTTTTGCATACCCTCCAGGAACTCCTGTTCAGCCTCTGGGCCTGTGGTTGTCTGCCTCTGCTGCCCTGCGCCGCGCAGGAGGACGAGGTGCCCTCTGCAGATGAGATTCTCAGCTCGATGCGCGAGATGACGGTGAGCCAAGGCGACCGCGATGTGACGGGTA
>JAKSIY010000091.1 GCA_024398535.1 Bacteroidaceae bacterium | reverse complement strand
GTATTTGAATTCTCAGCACGGAATGTAGGACCGAATGTATAGATGGCACCAAGAGCGGTTGCACCGAGCTCACCCTCAAGCTGACCGGAAACAGTCAGCGATGCCTGCTTGCCAAAGAAATCATCGTCATAGATAATGCTGCCGTTCTCATCCTTCTTCAGGTCATACAGGTTCTTGGTAGTAACCTGGAACATCTGGCCTGCACCCTCACAGTCACTAGCCGTAATGAGAGGAGTGTTGAAGTAAAAATAGCCATGGTTATGGAAGTAGGTATGTATGGCCATTGCCATGTTGTGGCGGATACGCATTACTGCACCGAACGTATTTGTACGCAGACGCATGTGTGCGTGCTGACGCATGTACTCAAATGACTGGCCTTTCTTCTGCATCGGGTAATCAGCACCGCATGCACCCAGCAGTTCAATTTCCTGTGCCTGTACCTCTACTGCCTGACCGGAGCCGATGCTCTCAACCATAGTACCGGTAACACTTATACATGCACCTGTCGTAATCTGCTTGAGCAGCTCATCGTCAAACTTCTCCAGATCTGCAACAATCTGGACATTCTTTATGGTAGAACCATCATTAAGCGCAATAAAACTGACAGATTTGCTTCCGCGACGGGTCCTGACCCATCCCTTTACAAGAACCTGAGCACCAAAATCAGTACGCTTCAGCAAATCAACTACCTTTGTTCTTCTTAATGTTTCCATAGTATTCCTTTTTTATTCGTAAGCTCCCATACGGAGCATGTTAACCTCTTTTTCTGTCAGGAAACGCCAATCACCCCTGCGCAGTCTCTTCTTGGTAAGACCTGCAAACTGAACACGGTCCAGTCGAGTTACGCGGTATCCCAGAGCATCGAACATACGTCTTACAACGCGGTTACGTCCAGAGTGGATCTCAATGCCTACCTGAGTACGGTCTTCATTTACGTAACTTACATCGTCAGCACGAACCTCATCACCATCCCCAATGTTCACACCGTTCAGCAGGTTCTGCATGTCTTCCTGTGAGACATTGCGGTCCAGGCGCGCATGATAGATTTTCTTCTTCAGATACTTAGGATGTGTCAGTCTTGTTGCAAGTTCTCCGTCATTGGTAAGAAGAAGCACACCGGTAGTATTGCGGTCAAGACGGCCTACAGGGTAAATACGCTCGCTGCATGCACCCTTGACATAATCCATCACGGTCTTGCGTTCCTGTGGATCATCTACGGTAGTCACACAATCCTTTGGCTTGTTCAGAAGGATGTAAATCTTTCGTTCAATGCTGATAAGCTGGTCATGGAACAATACGCTGTCACCTCTCTTGACCTTTGTGCCAAGTTCTGTAACAACTTCACCGTTTACCTTTACCACACCTGCCAGAATGAAATCATCAGCCTCACGTCTTGAACATACACCGGCATTTGCCAGGTACTTGTTCAGACGAAGCTCCTCTTCTGGATTATGATAATCCTCCTTGTATTCAATCTTCTTACCCATAGGTACAGGCTTCTTTACCATCGGCTTTCTAAAACCGCCGTTCTGTGGACGGCGCTGACCGTAACCGCCTGCATTCTGGTTGTAACCACCTCTTTGATAGCCATTGTTCTGGCCGTAGCTGTTGGTACGTGAACGATATGGACGGTTTTCATAGCCCGATGCCTCACCAGTCTGTACACGCTCTCTATAGAAGCGTGGCTGCTGGTCATCCTGATTATGATTGTTATAGCTGCGCTGCTGGCCGTATGCAGAATTGCTGTACGAACGCTGCTGACCGTAGCGGCTATTGGTATTCTGGCGGTATCCACCCGGACGCTGGCCACCTTCTGGGCTATTGTTTCGCTCGCGGGTTCCGTATGTTCTTTCTCCGTTTCCGTAAGACCTGTCTCTGCTGTATGATCTTTCACCGCTACCATAAGACGGTCTCTCGCCACCACCGTACGATGGTCTTTCGCTACTGCCGTACGAAGGACGGCTGCCGCGTTCTACACGGGAATACTGTGACCTCTCGCCACCGTTATTACGATCTACTCTCACGAATCTTGGACGTTCGCGGCGATCTCCGTAGCTGCGTCCCTCATTCTGGCTGTCATAGCCATTCTTGTCAAAATCTTCCATTTTCTTTTCCGGCCTCACGGCCAATTACTGTTGTTATTAAAATCCGGCAATCAGATGCCGAAATAGTTGCTTGGTGAAATCTGACGGAGTTCAGCCTTGACTGCATCAGATACCTGAAGTTCATTGATAAACTCCTGAATAGAATCCTTGGTGATTGCGCTGTTGGTACGGGTAAGTGCCTTCAGGGCCTCATACGGATGTGGGTAGCCCTCACGCCTCAGGATTGTCTGGATAGCCTCTGCAACAACACTCCAGCAACCATCAAGGTCTGCTGCAATCTTCTGCTCATTCAGAAGCAGCTTGCCAAGACCCTTCATGGAACTGGCAATTGCAATCATCTCATGACCGAACGGAACACCGACATTTCTGATTACCGTTGAATCTGTAAGGTCACGCTGCAGTCTTGAAACAGGCAGCTTACCTGCAAGATGTGTAAGGATTGCATTGGCCATGCCCAGATTACCCTCGGCATTCTCAAAGTCAATCGGGTTCACTTTATGAGGCATTGCACTTGAGCCAACCTCACCTGCCTTGATCTTCTGCTTGAAGTACTCCATTGAGATGTACTGCCAGAAGTCACGGTTCATGTCAATCTGTATCGTGTTCAGACGCTTCATGGCATCGAACATAGCTGCCAGATTATCATAATTTGAAATCTGTGTCGTGTACTCCTCTCTAACAATGCCAAGTTTCTCCTTCAGGAACTGTGCACCCAGAGCCTTCCAGTCATATGACGGATAGGCCACATTGTGTGCATTGAAGTTTCCGGTTGCACCACCGAACTTTGCAGATACAGGAACGGCCTTGAGCTGTGCAAGCTGCTGTTCCATGCGGTATGCGAATACCTTTATTTCCTTACCCAGACGTGTAGGCGATGCCGGCTGACCGTGGGTACGTGCAAGCATAGGAATGTCCTTCCACTGCTCAGCATACTCATTCAGTTTGTCAATCAGACTCTGGATTGCAGGATAATAGACATTCTCAAGAGCCTCCTTAAGAGAAAGAGGAACTGAAGTATTATTGATGTCCTGTGAGGTAAGGCCAAAATGTATGAACTCCTTGAAAGGAACCAATGACGGCATCTGGTCAAATTTCTCCTTCAGGAAATACTCTACAGCCTTTACGTCATGGTTGGTAACCTTTTCAATCTCCTTGATATGGGCAGCATCGGCCTCAGAAAAGTCCTGCCAGACTGCCTTGAGAGATTCCAGGTCCTTGCCGTCAACACCCTTCAGTTCAGGAAGAGGTATCTGACACAGGAATGTGAAATACTCTATTTCAACTCTGACCCTGTAACGGATCAATGCATACTCAGAAAAATAATCTGCCAGTGCGGCAGTCTTGCCATGGTATCTGCCATCTATAGGAGATACCGCTGTAAGTTCGTTGAAATCCACTGTGTTTCTTTTCGTTTTATGATCTAGATCTATACGTTTCTGCTTCTCAGCAGCGGTGCAAAGTTATGATTTTTTCTTGATTCAACACCTTTTTCATAAATTTGCACTGTCCTATAACGTCAAAAGAGAAGAAAAACATTACAAATATGACACAGACAATCAAAAAAATCAGTGAAAACAAGGCAGCACGCTGGGCCGCGCTGATCATTGTTTCATTCACCATGATGTGGGGATACTTCCTCACAGATGCACTTTCACCGCTCATGACAATGCTTGAAGAGCAGATGAACTGGTCAAGTGCAGAGTTCGGACTTTTCAACTCGGCCTACAGCTGGTTCAACGTCTATCTGTTCCTGCTGGTATTCGGTGGAATCATCCTTGACAAGATGGGAGTCCGGTTCACAGGTATCGTCACCTGCGTACTGATGCTCTCAGGTGCACTCATCAAGTACTACGCAGTACAGTTCATCTCACCGACCGACGGCGGCACCATCCTGGGCATGCGTACCCAGGTATTCGTAGCCTGCCTTGGTTACGCAATCTTTGCCGTTGGTACAGAGAACTGCGGTATCACAGTATCAAAGGTCATCACAAAGTGGTTCAAGGGTAAGGAGCTTGCTCTTGCCATGGGCGTTCAGGTTGCAGTTGCCCGCCTTGGAACTGCTGCCGCCCTTGTATTCTGTCCAATGATTGCCCGCAATTTCTCCATGTCAGCCCCACTCCTCTTCTCAGCAATCCTGCTCTGCATAGGTCTGCTGGCATACATGGTCTTCTGCGTTCTTGACAAGAAGTTCGATGCAGAAGTAACCCTTGAGGAGAGCGACGGTGAGGATACATTCAAGGTCAAGGACCTGAAGCTCATCATCACCAACCGTGGATTCTGGCTCATTGCCCTGCTCTGCCTCATGTTCTACTCTGCCGTATTCCCATTCATGAAGTATGCAACTTCACTCATGGAGAACAAGTACAACGTGACACCTATGCTGGCCGGTCTGATTCCTAGCCTGATTCCTTTTGGAAACCTGCTCATGACCCCTATCTTCGGCGGCATCTACGACAAGAAGGGAAAAGGTGCTACCATCATGATAATAGGTTCAATCCTGCTCATTCTGGTTCACGTACTCTTTGCCATGCCACTGATGAACTACTGGTGGTTCGCAGCCCTCATCATGATTATTCTTGGTGTAGCATTCTCACTGGTTCCATCAGCCATGTGGCCTTCTGTTCCAAAGATCATCCCGCAGAAGCTTCTGGGTTCAGCATACGCCCTGATTTTCTGGGTTCAGAACATCGGCCTTGGACTTGTTCCTCTCTTCATTGGAAAGGTTCTTGACAACTATTGCAAGGCAGGAACACGTATTGTTGACGGTGCAGAGGTCACCCAGTACAACTACACACTGCCAATGTGCATCTTTGCACTGTTCGGCGTAGCAGCCCTGCTTCTGGCCATGCGTCTGAAAGCTGTTGACAAGAAGGCCGGCTACGGTCTTGAGGAGCCGAACATCAAGTAATCAGCACAGGAAAAAGCATCTGGAAAGATGCTACATGATAAAAAGACATCCGGGCCTTTTCCGAAGGTCCGGATGTCTTTTTTATCTGTACGTACGTTGCCACCGGCAACGTATGTCCTTATTCATTCGTAGCTGCCTCAATCTTCTTCAGCATTGCAAACATAATTGCTGCTGCAATGAAGCACAGAGCCATAAGGATTGTCCAGTTGATCCACAGTGGAACATTGTCCCACAGCATTGAAGGTATTGAACTCAGGTAGTTTCCAATAGCCGTGGCAGCAAACCAGCAACCCATCATGAGACCCTTGTACTTTGGTGGAGCAACCTTTGACACGAATGAGATACCCATTGGTGAGAGCAGCAGCTCAGCAAAGGTCAGTACCAGATAAGTACTGATAAGATATGAAGGAACTACAGGATCAGGTGAGACAGCACCATTCAGTACTGAAGGTGCAGGCTGACCGCTTGAGGCAAGCAGCATGACAAGATAGCCAAGACCGGCAACAAGCATACCCAGTCCAATCTTCTTTGGAGCAGAAGGCTCCTTACCCTTGGCGGCAAGGGCGCCGAACAGTGCCATTGAGACCGGAGTCAATGCAACCACAAAGAATGCATTGAACTGCTGGAAGTCAGAAGGAAGGATGCTGATCACGCTGTCCATTCCTGCAAACAAGGCATACGCGCCACCCCACAGGGCCAGGGTAATGATTCCGCTGATTGTCTTTCCCTTGGTAGTCTCAGACTGGAAAGTTGAGAACAGCGTATAGACTGAGATGGCAATCAGTGCAAGAGCCCAGATATTGAAACCCAGCTTCAGTGGACCTGAAACCGTATCCTGGGTATAGTCACGTGCAAAGTATGTCAGTGAGGTACCGTTCTGGTGGAATGCCATCCAGAAGAAGATAACTACTGCAAATACCAGGATCAGGGCCACGATGCGGTCCTTTGTCTGCTTTGCAGTAAGCTCAACCTGAGGTGTTGCTGAGTTCTGGGCAGCCTGCTTTGCATTGACATCAGCATGCTTGAACCAGGAACGGCAACCCAGATAGATTGCTATTGAGACGATCAGGGACACACATGCTACTGCAAATCCAAGATTGTATGCTACTGAAAGGTTCTCAATGTAGTACTGGCTGAACTCTGCGATGCTCTTGCCGGCACCGCCTGCCATACCGTTTGCATACTCCTGCATAGTGCTCAGGTTTGTCATATCACCTGCCAGGATCTGGTGTGCAAACGCTGCAGCGTCAGACTTGTAAACCAGGCCTGAAGCGGCCAGTTTCCAGTTTGTAAGAGCCTTGGCAGCTGTTGGAGCGAACATTGCACCTACGTTGATTGCCATGTAGAACAGACTGAAGGCAGAATCTCTCTTTGCAGAGTATTTAGGGTCATCGTACAGATTACCCACCATAACCTGAAGGTTACCCTTGAACAGACCCGTACCCAGTGCAATCAGCAGCAGTGCAAGCGCCATGATTGCAATTGCAAGGCCACGTGCAGCAAATGCGTTTACAGGGATTGCCATGCAGACGTATCCCAGGAACATGATGCTGACACCGGTCACAACGCACTTGCCGTAACCGATCTTGTCTGCCAGGATACCTCCTACAACCGGCATGAAATAGACACATGCCAGGAAGATTGCATAAAACTGTCCTGCTGCACTTGCAGAGAAACCGAACTTTGCCTGCAGATAAAGAAGGAAAATTGCAAGCATCGTGTAATAGCCGAAGCGTTCACCTGTATTGGCTAATGCCAGCGCATACAGGCCTTTTGGTTGTCCTTTGAACATATTTGTATGAATTTTTAGTGTTTTCCTAAATGCAAAGATATCAATTTACTTTTACAACGCAACCCTGATAGAGTCTCAGCAGCCATACAAGTACGGTCACCATGACCCACCTGAAAAGAAGCACCCAGTACCACATTCCGCCAGTGGCAGCAATAATCAGAAGGTCTTCAAGATTGCTGTGGCTTATTCCCACATGCGTATTCAGCAGGTCAATCTCTGTCCTTGAGATATTGCCCTGTGCCATCTCATCCATTATGGCGGCAGCACCATAGGAAAGACCTATCACATTGGTCACAATCCACAGGAAAGAGGTTTTTGCCGGCAATCCGAACACTCTGAGAAGCGGGCCCAGACCACGTGAAATCTTCTCCATCAGGCCATATTCATAAAGAATACGCTGAAGGATATTGAGAGCATATATCAGGCAGGTCATCCAAGCTGCAAGCCTGAGCAGGCCTTTCAGCCAGCTCCAGAACATGGGGCCGAACGCCTCATTTATCTGGAACAGCGGAACATCGGCCAGAGAAACCGTACTGGCAGCATAATCCGGGCGTCCCGGCAGAAGCAGATTCATGACCAGACCCAAGGCCAGTGACCCGAGTGTTCTTATCAGCACTACGTAAAGCACCGGAGTGCCTGTCTTATGCTGTACTGTAGTCTCAACGATCATTGCGTGGGCAGCAAGGGTCATCGTACCCAGAATTGTTATTTCACGGGCAGTCAGATCAAGGGTTGATATTACTGCCACGCAGGAATAGACATTGATGAAATAGCCGCTCACGTATGCCATTGCGGCATCGCCCGGAAGGCCGAACAGATGGAATACCGGACTTACTGCAGCTGCAATCCAGTACAGAAGTCCCGTATATCTGAGCACCAGCATGGCAAAAGAGACGCATGCCGTGATACGGAATATCCATAAAATAGTCCGGAAAGCCTTAGGTGAGGCATCCCGGACTATCCTTTTTACTTTTTCCATTCAGAATATGGATCTTCTGCCTTAGGATCCCACTTGCCACCGCCGGCAAGAATCGGATATACGACTGACGGGAAGCAGAGGCTCTGATAGATTGTATATTCGTTGTTCTGATAGTTTGCCTGGACATCAATATAGGCACGTTCTCTTGGAGTCTTGCCTCTTGTAATCTCAGGATAGCTTGGATAACCGCGTGAGAAGTTTCCAGCGCCGAATACCAGGATACCTGGACGTGGGCCCCAGCCCTGCTCGTATGTGTACTGTGACTCACGGTCATGCGGCCAGTGAACCTGGTTGAAGCCGAGCTGTGTCATGTAGCACTTGCCCAGTGGATTCAGACCCAATGCATAGTCCATCATCTGGCTTACTGTATCAATATACTTCTGCTCACCTGTAAGCTTCCACATAAGCAGGATAGGATAAGAATACTGGCCCTGTGCAACGTTGCTGCCCCACCAGTTAACGTTCATAGGAGCACCTGTAGGATATGCGTTCACGGTAAAGTAGTCCATCTGCTTGTCAACGGTCTCCTGAAGGATTCTCCTGAAGGTAGCTACGGTAGCAGCATCGGTCTTTGAAGCAGGAGCAAGGACATAGCTGAAGAAATAT
>JAKSIY010000090.1 GCA_024398535.1 Bacteroidaceae bacterium | reverse complement strand
ACGACCCCGAGATTACAAATCACGTGCTCTGGCCAACTGAGCTAAAGAGGCAATCAAATTCCGCTACCGTTGTAGCTGAAAGGCGGGTGCAAAGATAGGTGGTTTTTTTTCTCCCACAAAGTTTTCAACAGTTTTTTTTCTTTTTAGCCCCAAAATAGCTGTTTCTTCACTTTTTTGAGGAGCAAACTCATTTGCGGGGATGCGCCTTTCTGTACACATCTTTCAATTCCTCAAAGGTGGTATGGGTATAGACCTGGGTGGTTGCAAGGCTGTCATGCCCAAGCAGTTCCTTGACCGCTCCAAGCTCTGCTCCACCGTTGAGCATTGACGTCGCGAATGTATGACGTAGCACGTGCGGGCTCTTCTTCTTTACCGTTGACACCTTTCCAAGACTGTCATGCACAAGCAGATAGACCTGGTGACGCGGAATCCTTCCGCCCTTGGTCCCGTAGAAGAACGGTCGCTCCGCCTCCTGCTCACCCGATGCTCCCCGCCTCCACACCAGACCAGCGGTTTCTCTATCTTGGCTAGCGGTTTCCATGTCTCGACCAGCGGTTTCTCTTTCCATGTCCTGCTGTTTCCGCTGCGACAACCATTCTTCTCTGAGTTCAAGGTAATCCTGAAGAGTAGCCTTAAGTTCCCGGCCGAATGGAATGATACGCTGCTTGTCGCGTTTTCCTGTGACCTTGATTTGACAGACTGCCAGATCAACATCCTGGTCATTCAACCCTACAAGCTCTGCCAGACGGATGCCTGTTTCATACAGCATATCCAGAACCGCCCGGTTCCTTGCACCCAGGAATCCTTCTCCCAGATCAACGTGATCAAGAAGTTCATCCATTTCCGATGCCCTTACGAACTGCGGCAACGGTTTCTTGTTCTTTGGTCCCTTGACTCCGCTGACCGGAGAGCTGTCAACCACTCCCCGCAGCCTGAGGTATCGGTAGAATGTCCTGAGCGTACTGAGCTTGCGGTTCACCGACGTTGACTTATAGCCGGCATCCATCATCTGCATCACCCACGCACGTACCAGGTCTGCATCGGCCGTCAGCAGCGTCAGGGCAGAGTCACGCCCCTTAAGGAACTGCTCAAAGAGAACCAGATCCTCAAGATAACTGGCCACGGTGCGCTCCGAATAGTTGCGCTCCAGCCTTAGATACTCTACGAACTGCTGTATGTACATAAAAGAAATTCGCCGCCTGATGCGGATCAGACAGCGAATCTAGACGTTTTTGTCGTAAAATGCAAGTTAATCCTCGTTCTGCTGCATGTGCTGAACGTAGATAGCGTGCTCCATCTTCAGACGGTTCACAACCGATGGCTTGTTGTACTGCTGACGAGCGCGGAGTTCCTTTACAACGCCGGTCTTGTCATACTTTCTCTTGAACTTCTTGAGAGCTCTTTCAATGTTTTCGCCCTCCTTTACTGGTACAATGATCATTGCTTTTACTATATTTTTTTGTTTTACTTAATCTTACGTAGCGCTTATGTTCCCAAAAACCTATACTGGCAGGCCATAAGCGGCGCAAAATTAGATAAATTTCGTCATTCACCAAAAAGTTTTCAACAAAATTTCCTTTTTCTTCAGAGTATGCCTCAGAAACAAAAAACAGCATGATTCTTTGTTCCTGAGACACGTTTTTGGCTGTTTTCCCCGGAAACCCTGCCTCAGGAACAAAAAACTGGCCCATTTTTTGCATCTGAGACAGATCCCACGAAAATAGGGCTTCCTCGCATATTGGAGAAAGCCCTATATATAAAGGTGGAGAAAATACCCCCGAAAGGAGACCCCGGAAAGAATACCCCCGAAAGGAGACCCCGAAAAGAATACCCCCGAAAGGAGACTCGAAAAGAATACTCCCGAAAGGAAGCCCGGAAAGAATACCCCCGACAGGAGAGAACCACCGAATGGAAGGAGGACCCTGGTGGAGGGCCCCCTTCAGAAACCTGATCAGAGATTTGGGTTCATTGTGCCCCAGTCAGCAACTGCTGGGATAATGCCAAGGCTGATGATTTCGTCACGCATCTTCTGCAGATGCTCGTAAGAAGCCTGCAGAGCAGCCATCTCTTCAGCAGTACCCTGAGGAGCTGTGAAGCTTACACCGTTGGCATCGATTGTGGTAGGCATAGCCATCATGACATTCTTGAAACCGCACTTGTCGCAGTTTACATAGCAGCCAGCAGGCCATGTGAACTTGTCACCGCCCATAGCACCCTGGATCATCTTTACAGCCTGATATGAAGGGCTCTGGAATGATGAACGACCACGCAGCTTGATGATCTTTGAACCACCCTGGATAGTGTCGTGCTTGATTTCTGCCCAACGCTCCTCTGAGATGTTGAACTCAGCAAGTGGCTTGCCGTCAACAAGAGCCTTTGAGGCAAATACTGCCATCTGCTCGCCGTGACCACCGTATGTGTAGCAGTTGGTAACCTTGTCCTGCTGAACCTTGCACTCAGCAGCGATAGCCTCCTGCAGACGTGTTGAGTCAAGAGCAGCAAGTGAAGTCAGCTGGTTTGGCTTCAGACCTGAGTGGATCAGGGCTGTCAGAGCTGTAACGTCAGCTGGGTTGAAGATAACAACTACGTGCTTTACGTCTGGGCAGTACTTCTTGATGAAGTCACCGAACTCAGCTGCAATCTGGCAGTTGCCCTTGAGCAGATCCTCGCGGGTCATACCCTCCTTACGTGGAGCACCACCTGAAGAGATGATGTACTTAGCACCTGTGAAAGCCTCTTCTGGGTTTGTGGTGTATGAAAGGTTTGCACCAGGGAATGCGCAATGACACATTTCCTCATAAACACCATGAACACCTGGCTCAAAGATATCATACAGACAGATGTTTGGAGTAAGACCAAGCATGAGCACACTCTGAACCATGTTTGAACCGATAGCACCACCGGCACCTACGATAAGCAGTTTTTCGTCTGTTAAATACTTCATTTTATTGAAATTTGATTGTTTATACGTTCTGTTTCCAGTTTACGGCAAAAATAATCAATACGATGATATCTTGTCCGTGAATAGGATAATAATTTTTATTCATTCTTCAGAATACCAGCTTGCATACATGTGGTAGTCACGTGCGATGCGCTGATTGAGTTCTGCACTCTGGGCAGGATCAACCTTCTTTATGAACTTTGCAGGAACTCCGGCCCAGAGCTCACCGTCACCGATGATTGTCTTGCCTGTAACCACGCTGCCGGCAGCCACAATGGCGCCCTTTCCTACAACCGCATGGTCAAGCACTACGCTGCCCATGCCTACAAGCGCGTTGTCCTGAATCTCTGCACCATGAATGGTCACGTTATGACCGATGCTCACGTTGTCACCGATGACAGTGACAGAACGCTGGTACAGGGTGTGGATGACTGATCCGTCCTGAATGTTGGTACCATTGCCTATGCGGATTGAGTTAACGTCGCCACGCAGGACGGTACCGAACCAGATGCTGCATCCCTGGCCAATCTCAACGTCACCTATGATTGTGGCGTTCTCTGCAAGGAAGCAATCCTCTCCGATCTTTGGGGTAAAACCCCTAACTGACTTAATAAGTGCCATATTATCTATCTTTTAATCTGGTCAAAAACATCGTTCACAATATGCTCTGAGGTGCCCTGGCTGTCGCGGACATACTTGCCGGCGGCATCACCGGCAGCCTTCAGATACTGAGGGTCGCTGACGAACTTGTCAACGATGCGCTGCAGGCTGTGGGCATCGGTTATCTGGAAACCGCCGCCTAGGAGCATCAGCTGCTGAGCCTCGCGGAAACGCTGGTTGTTCGGGCCAAAGATTACGGGGATGCCGTAAACCGCAGCCTCAAGTGTATTGTGAATGCCCACGCCGAATCCACCACCTATGTATGAGATGTGTCCGTAACGGTAGATGGACGACAGCAAGCCGAAACAGTCTATGATAAGGGTGTCAACATCTTTGACGTTCTGCATGGTGGCGCATGAGAAGCGCATCACCTTGCGGCCCTTCAGACGGCCCTCGATCTCCTGCAGATGGCTCTCTGCAATGACGTGGGGCGCAATTATGAGCTTCCAGTCAGGCTTCTGCATGAAAAGCGGGATGAAGAGTTCCTCATCGGCAGGCCATGATGAGCCGGCAATGAAGACATTGCTCTGACCCACAAAGGTCTCTATGACAGGAAGGTCTGCGGCATCGGCAGCAATCTGCAGCACACGGTCTGCGCGGGTGTCGCCCACAATGGTGACGCAGTCAACGCCGATGCCGTGAAGCAGCAGCCTTGAATCCTGATCCTGCACATACAGATGGTCAAAGCGGCGCAGTGAGCGACGCATGTAGGCTCCGTACCACTTGAAGATGTACTGTGAAGGACGGAAAATTGACGAGATGCTGTAAATTTTTATGCCACGTCTCTTCAGGGCGCGGATGAAGTTTGGCCAGAACTCATATTTAATGAAGAACGCGCGCTCTATTGGAACCAGATTCAGGAACCTGGCCACGCACAGTTTTATGTCAAATGGAATGTAGCATACAATGTCTGCACCCGCATAGTCCTTGCGCACGTCATAACCTGACGGCGAGAAGAAGGTCAGCAGGATCTTGTACTCAGGGTGGTCACGTCGCAGGGCCTCAATGATAGGGCGTCCCTGCTCGAACTCTCCGAGCGATGCGGCATGAAACCACAGGTAGCGGGCGTTCGGGTCAACCTTGGCCTTGAGTGTATCATATATCTGACGGTGTCCCTTTATGAGCGAGCGGGCCTTGCCGTTGAACAGCGATGCCAGATAGACAGCCAGCGCATAAAAGATGATACCGATTGAATAAAGTAACATTTCTAGTTTGCTTGGTTCAACTTTCAGGCAAGGATGCTCAGGGCACGGCGTGCGCGGGCAAGGGTCTCTTCCTTACCAAGGAAATCAGTAATTGCAAAAATCTGTGGGCCCATGGCTGCGCCAACAAGGGTCACGCGGAAGGCGTTCATGACCTTACCGGTTGCATAACCGTTCTGGGCAATCCATTCCATGACCTTAGGCTCAAGTGTCTCTCCACTGAAGTCTTCCTGGGCCTCAAGGAAATCACAGAGGGCAGCAGTGGTCTCGGCTGCCTGCTCCTTCCACCACTTCTTCAGTGACTTCTCATCATACTCAGTAGGAGCCTTGAACAGGAAGCTGCAGTTGTCCCACAGCTCATGTATGAAGTTCACACGGTTCTTTACCAGTGAAACGGCTGTGACTACCTTGTCAAATGGAGCATCGACTCCCTTCTCTGCCAGGACAGGCAGGAAGAGGCGTGCAACCTCTTCATCGGACTTGCTCATTATATACTCGTGGTTGAACCAGACAAGCTTCTGGTAGTTGAAGCGTGCGCCAGACTTGCTGCACTTTTCAAGGTTGAAGAGGTCAATCATCTGCTGCATGGTCATTACCTCCTGGTCATTGCCCGGGTTCCAGCCCAGCAGGGCAAGGAAGTTGATGACTGCATCCGGCAGATAGTCCTTCTCACGGTAGCCGCTGCTGATCTCACCGCTCTTTGGGTCATGCCACTCAAGCGGGAAGACCGGGAATCCCAGACGGTCGCCGTCACGCTTGCTCAGCTTGCCGTTGCCCTCTGGCTTGAGCAGCAGTGGCAGGTGGGCAAACCTTGGCATGGTGTCCTGCCAGCCGAATGCCTGGTACAGGAGCACGTGAAGCGGTGCAGACGGCAGCCACTCCTCACCACGGATAACATGGCTGACCTCCATCAGGTGGTCGTCAACGATGTTTGCCAGATGATATGTAGGCAGGTTATCTGCTGACTTGTAAAGAACCTTGTCATCAAGGATTGAAGAGTTGACCACCACGCGTCCGCGGATCAGGTCATCAACCACTACATCCTGACCAGGCTCTATGAGGAAGCGTACAACGTACTGTGAACCGCCTGTTATCAGGGCATCGGTCTCTTCCTTTGAAAGGGTCAGTGAGTTGCGCATCTGCAGACGGGTTGATGCATCGTACTGGAAGTTAGGAATTTCAGCACGCTTGGCCTCAAGCTCCTGAGGAGTATCAAAGGCTATGTACGCACGGCCGGCCTCAAGAAGCTGGTCAACGTACTTGCGGTAGATCTCCTTGCGCTCTGACTGACGGTACGGGCCGTAGTTGCCGCCGAATGAGACACCTTCATCAAAGTCGATGCCCAGCCAGCGGAATGATTCAAGGATATAGTCTTCTGCTCCCGGAACAAAACGGCCGGAATCAGTATCTTCAATGCGGAATATCATGTCACCGCCGTGCTGGCGGGCAAACAGATAGTTGTACAGCGCGGTCCTTACACCGCCGATATGCAGAGGTCCGGTAGGGCTTGGTGCGAAACGCACTCTTACACGCCTTTCCTTGTTTACGCAGTCTGTCATTTTACTCTTTTATTAGAAACGTGCGCGAAATTAATAATAAAAAATGGGATTTGTATTACCTTTACCGCCCAAAAGAACACTATACGGATTATGAGTGATATTACAAAAAAGCTGAAAGGCGGAAAACTTCTGACTATTCTTTCTGTACTGGCGGTCCTTCTGGCAGTCTGGTTCATGCCTAAAAACCGCTCTCACAACTATGATATTGCAGTGGGCCAGCCATGGACATACGGAGAACTTATCGCCCCGTTTGACTTCTCGGTCGAGAAGAGCGCTGAGGAGTATCAGGCTGAGATTGACAGCATTGAGAAGAACTTCATTCCATACTTCAGGATGAACACCGCAACGGGTGCCGATGCCATAGACCGCTTCACGCGGATGTGTCAGGATTCGCTGCGCTGGTATGTCAGCAGCGGAACCATCAGCCAGATTGAGAAGAAACTTGCGCAACTGTATCAGAATGGCATAATCAGCGCTGAAGGGGCAGAGATTGCCGGCAGGAGCAAAAGCCAGAGCATCAGGATAAATGTAGGAAACACGCTGAGACTTACCGGCATACAGAATATCACCACGGTAAAGACCGCCTATCAGGAGCTGTCATCGGTCAGGATGCCTGACTCAGACAGGTTCCAGTTGCTCAGGATAAAGCTTGAGGACTTCCTTGAGGCCAACCTTGAATATAACCAGGAGCTGAGCACCCAGGACCTGAACAGCCAGAAGGAGCAGGTGTCACACTACCGTGGCATGGTGATGTCCGGCCAGAAGATCATAGACCACGGTGAGATTGTGACCGAACAGACCAGTCAGGCAATACGCTCGTACCAGAGCAGGATGGACGAGCATGACGGATCCCAGAAATTCAAGTTGCTGACGCTGGGCGGACATACCATTTTTGTAAGCATTCTTTATCTAATACTTGCACTCTTCCTGGCCATGTACAGAAAGGATATCGTGGACAATGTACGCAAGTTACTGTTCCTGTACGGATTCATCATTGCCTTCACGGTATTCACATGTCTCTATGAGATTTACACTGACTGGAGCATCTTTATAATCCCGGCAACCATGATGCCTCTGATGCTACGTATCTTCCTGGATTCAAGAACGGCCATGCACGGATACATAGTTTACGTTCTTACATGTTCGCTCTTTGTTTCCATGCCATACGAGTTCGTAGTGCTGCAGCTGGTAGCCGGCATGGTTGCCATCTACACAATGCATGAGTTGTCACAGAGGTCGCAGATATTCACGACTGCCGCAGCGGTCTTTGCCTCTTACTCCTTTATCTGGCTTGCATACCAGATGCTGGTACTTGAGCACCTCAGGGACATGACCTGGCTGCTCTTTGTCTATTTCCTTGTAAACAGTTTTGTCCTGCTGCTGACCTATCCGCTGGTTCTGGCAATTGAAAAGATGTTCGGATTCATAAGCAATGTGACACTGGTTGAGCTGAGCAACGTGAACCACCCTCTGCTGAGACGTCTGTCAGAGACTGCCCCCGGTACCTTCCAGCACTCAATGCAGGTTTCAACGCTTGCAGCACAGGCTGCCAGCAGGCTTGGAGCTAACGTACAGATGGTAAGGACCGGAGCCTTGTACCATGACATAGGCAAGCTGGCCAATCCGCCTTTCTTTACTGAGAACCAGAACGGAGTGAATCCGCATGATGAGCTTGGCGTATTTGACAGTGTAAACATAATTACCGGACATGTGTCAAAGGGCATCGAGCTTGCTGAAAAGTTCTCTCTGCCTGAGGCCATCAAGGGTTTCATACGCACCCATCATGGAAACGGTACTGCCAAGTACTTCTATATAAAGTATCAGAACGCACACCCTGAGGAGCAGGTTGACCCAGCACGCTTCAGCTACTCCGGACCTAACCCAAGCACGCTTGAACAGGCTATCCTGATGATGGCTGACTCTACAGAAGCTGCCAGCCGCAGTCTTAAGGAATACACGGAAGAGAGCATCGGCCAGCTTGTGGACCGCATCATTGACCAGCAGATACAGCAGGGATTCTTCAACGACTGCGAAATAACGCTGCACCAGATCACTGTCATCAAGGAGGTCTTCAAGGAGCGTCTGAAGACCATGTACCACACCAGGATCATCTATCCGGAAGAGAAGAAATAGTCAGTTCCGGGACCTGTCCCCCAGACCTGTCCCCAAAACCGTCGTTAGAGCGGATCGACGTCAAAGAAGATGCTGACCTGGCGGAACTGCTGCTCAACCTGCTGACGAACCTCAAGAAGACGCTGGCGGACAGGGGCCGTGGCGGTGTCACGCTCAATCTTCAGGATGACCTTGCGCAGGAACTGCATCTGCACGCGGGCAACGGCAGGGGCATTGTCGAACGCCTCACGCATGGACGTGAAGTCGA
>JAKSIY010000009.1 GCA_024398535.1 Bacteroidaceae bacterium | reverse complement strand
GCCCAGCTGAACGGCTCACTGCAGAATGTCAAGATGAAAAAGAAGAACCAGATCAAGGTAACCATCCCAAAGAACGGTGGTCTTGTTATCTGCGAGTGAACTGAATATATCTAAAATGAGGGCAGGTTCAGCATTTGAAACCTGCCCTCATTTTTTTCTATCAGAGTTTTGCAATTTCTTCCGTAGAAAGACCTGTGCATTTTTCTATCAGTTCCACCGCGAGTCCTTCTGCCTTCATTGCCCTGGCTGTTTCCGCACGACCAAGAGTCTTGCCTTTCTCTATACCTTTATCAAGAGCAGCCTCAAGTTTACAGTTGGCATCAATCTCTGCCATGAACTGATTTAGATAATATGCCTGTTCATCATAATCCATGGCAGCAAATTTAGAGATTCTGAACAATTTATCCAATTCCGGGCACTGCAATTCTTCTGGAGCCAAGGCCAGTTCCATCGTGGCAGAACCGGCATTAACTCCCAAAAACTTTTGCAGTCGCTAATTTACTGTAAAAATCTGAAACTTGCAGGAAAGGCTTCTGCAAGTTCAACCGTATTACAGGACGGTAATTGTGTAGCAGGCATCAAACGAGCCGCCTGGAGCCAGATGCTGCATCCACGGCTTGTCCTCAAAGGCGCCGGAGTATCCAACGGAATCTGTACGACCATACCAAGGTTCGATGCAGACAAATGGAGCACGCTTGCCTGGAGGGGACCAGAGGCCAACCAGAGGGCTTGTAAACTCTACAGAAAGATATGGAGTCTTGTCCTGACGGCACAGGATCACCTTTGTTATATGTGAATTCTCAACAATCAGGGCATCGTGTGAGAAAGTCTGCAAAGAAAGAGGCAGATACCCATCTGCATCGAGACCGATGCTTGACTCTGCACCCACGCATCCGCCTTCAGTTATGACAGACAGAGGTAGTTCCTGGATATCAGACTCTATTCTGAAGTAGCCACGGTCATCAGTCTGGGCAAGGGCAGGGGTCATGGCACTGACACCAGCCTGAATCTGGGCATCGGTCAGGAGAGGCCAGAAGAACGCCGGATGTGCACCAATCTGGAATGCCAGTTCAGACTGTCCGGGATTCTCAACGTGCCACATGACACGGACGCTGTCTCCCTCAAGCCTGTATCCGATTTTCAGTCTGAATCCGTACGGATAGCGGCTCAGGGTCTCTGCAGACGATGCCAGTTCATACCAGAGCTCCGTATCGGTCTCACTGACAGGAATGAAATCCATGTCACGCGCAAAACCGTGCTGTCCCATCCTGTACACATTGCCTTCTGAGCGGAACTCACCATTCCAGAGAGCACCGACAATTGGAAACAGCACTGGAGAATGCCGCTTCCAGAAAGACTCATCGGCCTGCCATAGATACTCTCTTCCATTACTCCTGAGCGATGCCAACTCGGCACCATGCTCCTTTACTGATATTGTCAGTTTTCCGTTTGTAATACTTTTCATGTGATATTTATTTCATCATCCTGTCAATGCCACCTATGCCCATGGTAAACAGGAAAGAGTTTGATGGTTGCAGCTGTTCATAGTTACTTCTGATGAACGCCCCCTCAAACAGAAGCTCTAGGTCAGAGTAATCGAATGAATTGATCCATTTTCTGATCTTGTACCTTGCAGAGACCCCGGCCTGCACTCTGCTGCCATTGAGATAGCTTGAAATGTATGTGCCGCCACGGTTCTGTTCATCTGTCTCCTGACCAAAGCAAGAATAGCCGATGCCTACATTAGGAACAAGCATGAATCTCTCATTTTCAAATGCATTATATCCAAATTTAACATCAACTGACTCTTGCTGGATTTTCCTGTCGTTGGTCCAATTCCAGTTGCGTTGTGAATCATATATAACCCTGTCATAACCAAGGGTAAGGTTAGGCTTCCTTCCTGCAGAAATACTGAACTCAATATCGCATACCAGTTTCTTGTATGAGATATCCCACCTAATTCCTAATGGTGAAAAAGTGTAATCAACAATGTCCGTAGCATCGCCTGAATATCTTTCAAAACCGAAAAGGAAGAAGAACCCCCATCCCCAGTTACCCTTACGAAACTCAGGAACAGCAGGATTATGCGTTGCAGGAGTCTCTTCAAGAAGTTTTCTATACTTCTTCTCCAATGCCACGATCACAGTCGTATCGGTTCCCATATTTGTTTCATACAAGATGTTCTCTTCTGTACTGACCAACTCAGAGGTGTAGTAACCTAACAAGGTAGATGCATCAGTCTCTCCGGCATCAAGGTCATTCTGAAGGAGGCGGCGGTTATACTCTACCATATCAAAGAGCATCTGGTTGTATCTGAGCATCCACTCATCATTCAAGCCTCTGGTATACCAGGAGCGCTTCATATCCATATTGGCCTTGGTATTGTATGCAGGAAACACCGTATTGCCAGTCCTGAACTTGTATGGATTCTTCTCAATATTCCAATAGAGTTCTGACTTGACCTTCATATCTTCAACTTCACGTCTTGCCTGGAATTTGTCCAGCGTAAGCGGTCCCTGGTCATAATACCACAAAGTGCTGTAATCAACCTTGGGAGCAACTTCCTGACTATATCTGTTTACGTTAGCGGCGCCGACCATTGCACCTACCAGAGCGCCCGTCAATGCAGGATTCTGGGCGGATGCGCCACAGATAACCATAGCAAAAACAGCTGCTGTTGTTATAATTCTTTTCATCCTTATCTTATGTATTAAATTCTGATAACAAAAATACAACAAACATGTGAATAACTATCTGCACCCATTAATTTTACAATCATATAACCATTATCTTTGTGACGACTTTAATAAAATTATGGATTACCAGAAAGAACTGTTCAGTTTAGCAGACCGCCAATATGCGGCATTCCAGGCCAAGCTCACTCCAAGCATAGATCCCGACCTGTTCATAGGGGTAAGGGTGCCTCAGGTACGTTCACTTGCCAAGGAACTTGTAAAGGACAGCGTGCATGACGTGTTTTTTGGCACGCTCCCGCACAAGTACTATGACGAGAACATGCTTCATGGCGTTATGATTTCTCTCATAAAGGATTATGACCGTTGTATTGAACTGACCGATGCATTTCTTCCATACGTGGACAACTGGGCAGTCTGTGACATCATGTCTCCAAAGGTATTTGCCAGGCACAAGGAGCAGCTCATTGTCAAGATAAGGGAATGGGCGGCATCGGGCCACACCTATACCTGCCGTTTTGGGCTGGAAATGCTCATGACACATTTCCTTGATGCCGATTTCAAACCGGAATACCTTGACCTGGTTTGTGCCGCAAGTAGCAGCGAATACTATGTCCGCATGATGGTTGCCTGGTTCATTGCTACAGCCCTGGCCAAGCAGTGGAACGCCACCATTGGCATAATTGAGGGTAGGGTGCTTGACCCGTGGACTCACAACAAGGCCATCCAGAAAGCAATAGAGAGCTACAGGATAACTCCAGAGCAGAAAGACTACCTGCGCACACTGAAGGTATAACTACGCACCGCACTTAAGTCTTTACGGATGTTGAATGTCTTCCAGGAAGCTTATAGCACTGGGGTAATTTGTACCGCGTTGTCTGGATCCGGATAATTTGGGTAATAGACAAGTGGGAGCGGATTGCCACCAACGCCGTCCCAGTTGATACTCCTGACCATACTGAAATCGGCCTTGCCAAAATCATACGAACTTCCATAAAGGTCGATGCTCATACCACCTTTACTGATAGCCCACATACCTACGCCGTAGCAGTCATCATCATAGTACGGAAGAAGGTCTTTGTGCAAAGAGACATTGCCAAAGCGTAACTCGCCACTGATTGTTACAATAAACTTGTTCATGGTGCAAAAATAGGATTCAGTAGAATTTATCCTTATTCTATCCAGCCCTTCCTGAAGGAGAGAGGGCGGATGAATAGTTTGGCACGGGCATCGCTTGCCTTGGTATAGGCATGGGATATGAAATACAGTTTCCCGTCAAATTCGTATGCAGAGCTGTGTCCTACGCCGTAATAGTCCTGGTCTGGGCCGTAGAGCAGCGTACCACCGCCAAATGCCATGTCACGTCCGTCCTTGTCATAGTACGGGCCCTCAATGTTACGTGAGCGGCCGTAAACGGTCTTGTATGTTGAGCGCTCTCCGCGACAGCAGTAATCAAAGCTTACAAACAGGTAGTAGTATCCCTTGTGGTGGAATATGAACGGAGCCTCAATGGCATTGTCGCCAGCCTCAACTGATACTCCGTTCTCATAAGTCACCTTTGACGGATCTGCAACCTCTTCAAGTGTCAGCTTGTGGTCAAGCCTGCGTGCCACGGTTACCGGTTCTGAAAGCGGTGTCTGATAGTCCTTGTCAAGTCTTATCAGCTGAATGCCGTCCCAGAATGAACCATACACAAGGTACGGATTACCCTTCTTGTCTGTTGCCAGATTGGGATCAATTGCATTCCAATTATCCTTTCCCGGGTGCGATGCAATGACAAGCCCACGGTCCTGCCATGCAAAATCAGCCGACTTTGGGTCAAGCGTCTTATTGACGGCAAGTCCAATTGCACTGCCGTTCTTGCCGAATGTGGAGCAGGAGTAATACAGATACCACAGACCGTCATGATAGCTGATGTCCGGAGCCCACGTATGCCCACGGTACCCGGGAACAGCCTCAACAGCCCATGCCGGTGTCTGCTTCAGGGCCGATGGCTCCGGCTTCCACTCAACCATGTCTGCACTTGACATGACGCTGACGTTCCATCCCGTGGTAAAGACATAGTACCTGCCGTCTTCACCCTTTGCCATGACCGGGTCATGGGCATCGGGCATTCGGTCTTCTACGATTGACTTCTGTGCCGATGCATTGCAGACTGCCATAATGACCATGACAGACAATGATATGAACTTTCTCATAATTCAGTTTTATTGGCCATGGCAAATATAAGACAAAGATGCGAGTTTATTCTTATCTTTGTGAATGAACGGAAGCAACCATGACAATATGAGAAGACTAACAACGACAATAGCCATATTGGGCCTGGCCATGATGCCGGCAATGGGGCAGGGAACTGCAATGGCACAGAGACCCGGTAATCTGCAGTTGCCTGATGACGAGACCTACGGATATCTGTACTGCCACATGTCTGACCGCGGCCAGTGGACTGCATACGCGCTGTCTGAAGACGGCCTGCACTTTCACGACCTGCTGTGCGGCGATTCCATTTTCTCACCCACGCAGATGGCTGGTATAGAAGGTGGTACGCGCGATGCCTACATCTGCCGCCGCCATGACAACAAGGGATTCCTGATGGTAACCACAGACATGAACAACCGTGCCACACGACGCATGGGCAAGAGTTCGGAGTGGGAAAACTACGGTATAGACCTGATGACCAGCACTGACCTTATCAACTGGCAGTCAACGTCATTTGACTTCAGGAAGGGTTCAGCCATTTTCACCGACTTTACCAATGACAAGACCGGTAAGGAAGACCTGCAAATCAAGCCTGTTTACAACGACTTCAGCAAGATTTGCCGCGTATGGGCACCGCAGGTAATCTGGGACGACAGCTACCTGTGGCCCGACGGAACGGTTGGCGGCTACATGATATATTTCTCAATGCTGAACCGCGCCGAGGAGAAGTATGACCGCATGTACTACGTTCATGCTGACGACTCATTCACAAGAATCACTCAGCCACAGCTTCTCTTTGACTGGGGCTACGCCACGATAGATGCCGACATAAACTGGCTGCCATCGGACTCAATGTACCACATGATGATAAAGAAAGAGGGTGGCACGCCAGGAATATTCACATCGGCATCGGCCTCACTGACCGGTCCATGGCCGGAGCCCGATGACAAGGACTACGTGAGCTTTGAAGGACGCAAGAATTGCGAGGGGGCATCGGCCTTCCAACTGAAAGGAGAGGAAGGCTGGCAGATTGGCTACATTGAGTACTCAAGCAACCCGCGCCGGTACCGTATATGCAAGGCTGACAAGTACATGCGCAGGTTCTCAAATCCACAGGACATAGAGGGCGTGTATGGCCCGCAGCACGGATCATTCATGCGCGTGACTGAGCATGAGTACAAGCGTCTGCAGGCGTGGTCCGATGCCCAAGAGTCGGCTCACCTGGCACCGGACGTGAACAATCCGGTTTTCCAGGGTCTGCATGCTGACCCAGAGGTGCTTTACAGCAACCTGACCGGCAAGTACTACATTTACCCGACCACAGACGGCAGCTATCAGTGGCACAACCATGATTTCAAGTGCTTCTCTTCAGATGACCTGAAGACATGGACTGATGAGGGCGTGATTCTGGACCTGCAGGACCTGGACTGGGGCAAGGAGTACGCCTGGGCGCCTACCATCATTGAGAAACCGGTTTACAGACAGCCCAAACTGTTCCGGAAGTGGCGTGAGCCTAAACTGACAGGGTATAAATACTATTACTATTTTGTGGGCAACAAGTCAATTGGCGTTGCCGTGGCTGACCATCCGGCAGGCCCATTCAAGGATGCCATAGGTGGTCCTATGATGACACAGGAATCAATCGGTGCACCAAATATAACCATTGACCCGGACGTATTCCAGGATCCGAAGACCGGCAAGTACTACCTGTACTGGGGCAATTCATACCTGTGGATGGCAGAACTGGCCGATGACATGGTTTCACTGGTTCCGGGAACCATGCACGAACTGATTCCGCGTTCAAGGATAGGGGAGTATCACTACCTGGAGGGTACCTACGTGTTTGAGCGCAATGGACTCTACTACTTCATGTGGTCAGAGAATATTACCCGTTCCGCCCGCTACTGTGTGCGCTACCTGATATCAGATTCACCTACGGAACTTGTCCGTAACGGCCAACCGGCAAAAGTACAGGAACAGATAATCCTGCAGCAGGATCCGTCAAGGCAGATATTCGGAACCGGCCACAATGCTGTCCTGAACATTCCGGGAACCGATGACTGGTACATGGTTTACCACCGCTTTACCCGCCCTGAAGGCATCAAGATGGGTTTGAGCGGCGGCTACAACCGCGAAATCTGCATCGACCCAATGTACTTCAACGAAGACGGCACCATCCGTCCGGTCAGGCCTTCACTGTAAAGGGAACGACGAAAATGGGGACAGGTCATCGAACGTTCGATGACCTGTCCCCATTTCCGTCGTTCAAGCTTTTGCCTGCGGAGAGTTCGGATCAATCATCATGAGCTCTATCTTGTTTCCGTCCGGATCATGGATCCATGCCTGCCAGTTAAGGTCTGATGATGTCTTTGGTTCCTGATCAATCTCTACGCCGATTGACCTGAGGTGCTCGACATCGGCCTTCAGATCATCAGTCTCAAGGCAGAGATGCTGGAATCCGCGTGAATTCCAGCCGGTGTTTGGATTTTCGCCCTGACCATTCGGAATGAGTTCAAGATAGACTCCGTCTGTTATGCGTACATAGTGCAACCATGGATTACCTTCGTCATCGTTCTGAATGCCAACCAGTTTCATGCCCAGCTTGTTGCAGTAGAAGTCAAGCGATGCATCGATATCCTTGCACACAAAGCAGGCGTGACCCAGTCCTACATAGCCTTCACGTCCAAATTCATAAGGAGCCTCATTGCTCTGCATCTGTACCGATGCCGGGGTGTATTCCTGCAGCTCAATACCATTGCCATCCGGATCATACAGCCACAGGTTAAGGCAGCCGCTGGCCTCCTGTTCCGGCTCCGGAGAGTCAATGAATCCCTTCTCATACATTTCCTGAAGGGTCTTGCGTATATTACCAACGGTTACACAAAGATGGTTGTAACCGGTCTTCTTGAAATCGTATGCATAATCACGGTCATTCTGTCCGCCATAGAACAGTTCCAGAAAATGCCCCTTGCAGATTTTCAGATAAATTATCCATGGATCACCGTTGTCATGATGGAGTTCAAATACCTTCTTCCAGCCGAATACTTTATCAAAAAACTCTACACTCTTATCCATGTCCAATGGATTAATGGCGATGTGTGCAATGTCTTTAATCATATTGTTTTTTTATAGATGTTTCTTACTTGATTACTGTCCAGGTACATGAGTCGTCACCCAGAGGTGTCTTCACCAGAATGGTATTCTCACCCGCGTTCAGTTTAACATCTTTCCACTCTGCGGTAGCATAGGCATCGATCTTTTTTGTACCTACCAGCTTGCCGTTCACGAACAATTTAGCCGAAGGTGCAGTAGTGAACACAATCACGTCAGTAACATCTTCCTTGCGGTCTGTGTAGTCCTTTGAACAGAGATGAACAGTGACATCCTTCTTGTTCCAGTTGGCCTTGTACAGATAGAAGGCATCTTTCTTGCGAGTACGGTCATGAGACACCAAGCCCTTGTCATTCAGGTTGTTGGTATCACCCTCACGGCGCATTGCCGATGCAAAATCAAACATATTCCACACGTATGAACCCCAGAGATAGTCACGTTCTGTAATCATTTTCAGGTGTTCACGATGTGAGAAGGTCTGCATTTCCATAGGGTGATAATGGCCGCGTGAATTCTGGCTGAACACCTGGTCTTCATATTTGTTAGTATGAATGCTGAAAGCCGCACCGGCACCATATTCGCTGACGGCAATCTTTGCATTCGGATAGGTCTTGTGCCAGTTGTCAAAGAAAGTGGCAAAGTCAGCTACTTTCCCCTCATACCAACCAAAGTACTTGTTCCAGCATGTCAGGTCTGCGGTAAAGTTCATGTCATACTCATCGCAGGTAGCCATGGTGGTCAAACGGGTAGGGTCCATGGTATGGGCAATCTCATTCAGTTCACCGACAATCTGACCGAACTCACCCTTGACCTCGTTCCACAAGCCCCAGCAGAATATACTTGGATGATTGTAGTTCTGAGCTATCAGCTCGCGTAATTGCAGGCGCAGATTGTCGTCAAAAGCCTCGGAAGCGACATAAGTGCTTACGAAAGGAATCTCCTCCCAGACAAGCAGACCGCGGCGGTCAGCTTCATCAAACATGAAATGTGCCTGTGGATAGTGAGCCAGGCGGATGGAATTCACGCCCATCTCCTGAATCAGATCCAGGTCAGCCAGATGCTCCTTCTGGGTCAGTGCACTGGCCAGCCCCTGCCAGTCCTGATGACGGGAAACGCCGCGCAACTTCAGGTGCTTACCGTTCAGGAAGAAGCCCTTGTCGGTATCTACGTAGAAATAACGCAATCCTATATTCTCCTCTACACGGTCAATCTCCTTGCCGCCGCGGGTTAGTACGGTTACCATCTTATATAGATAAGGATCATCCATACCATTCCACAGATGAGGATTCTCAACCTCCATGTTTATCACACACTTATCATCAAAGATGTATGGAGAAACCTTCTTAACCACGGTGTTGCCGGCAGCATCGAGCAAAGACATCTCTATGGCACAGTTCTTATAGTCACTCAAAGTGCTCAGACGGACGGTGGTCTGCAAATCTGCGTGCTTTTCATCCACACGCTTCTGAGTCACGAACACGCCGTCCGATCCATAATAAAGAGGAGAGATGCACACGTCATCCATAACCTCAAGATACACATCGCGGTACAGACCGCCGTACACATTGAAGTCGCCGGACTGAGTGGCAATATCAAACTGATGCGAGTTGTCGCAGGTGACAAGCAGATAGTTCTTTGTGCCATACAGCAAGGCATCGGTCAGTTCTATGGTAAACGCATTGTAAGCTCCTTTGTGACTGCCTACATGATTCCAGTTGATGAACACATCAGCCTTGCTGCCGGCTCCTTCACTTTTCAAGAAGATGCGTTTGCCTTTCCACGACTCAGGAACGTCAATCTCCTTCAGGTAAGAACCCATGCCACGGTAGTATCCCTCATCATTCATGAAGTCCTCATCGTTGTAGGTATGAGGAAGATTCACTGTTTTCTCAGGCCTTGGAACCATGATATTGGGAAATACGCCCCACACCGCCATGGTGCCTTTCTTGAAGCCCCAACCTTCATTGATGTTGATTACCTCTCTGGCATGAGCAGCCATGCCGGCAAAAAGCAGGCCTATCAATAAGACAAATTGTTTTCTCATATCAATTATTATAACGTTTCTTCTTTATCCGACCAGATACTTACCCCATTTCGGGATGGACATTATGCGGGTGACCACATAGCTGGTGAAATAGGCGCATACGGCCGTCAATACCTGAGCCACGCCGACCGGCAATGCTGTTGGGTAGAAAAGTTTCCAGAAATGAGGCAGTATGAGCATGTGCATCAGGTACATACCATAGCTCATTGCCGAGAAGCTGCTTACTACCTTATACACCTTGCCCTCATGATAGTTGATTGTCTTGAAGAGCATGAACACGAAGAAACTGTTGAGCGCGACGAGTGTGGAAGTCATCTGCCAATCCATCTCCAACCCTTGCGGATTGGCTGCCCAATGCGATCGGCTGAGGAATGACCATACCATCAACGCGTATGTGATCAGGAATCCGGGAATGCACACCTTATAGGTCAAAGCTTTGCTCCAATCGAGATACTTACGAATGTAATGAGCCATGATCACATAGCCGATGAAACCAGAGAAGTGGTAGAAGATGGCATATTGATTCCACTCACATTCGCCGAACACACGTCCGAACTGCTCATGCCAGTGATAAAAGGTGGTCGTGAAAAGCCATACTCCCAGATAGAACTCCTCCTCGCGTCTGCTGCATCTTTCCAGCCATGGAGATATCATCGGCATGAGCAGGTACAGGCCGATAAGCATGTAGATGAACCACAGGTGACTGCCCGATGGATGGAAATTCAGCAGTACATGAGCCATCTGCCCTGGCACGTCGCTCCATTCGAACAATCCCCATGCAGCCGGCAGTGACGCATAGAGCATCAGGAAGAAGATGAACGGACAAAGGATTCTGGCCGCACGTTTCTTGAAGAAAGTGAACGTGTCCGTCTTGATCGGAACGAGCAGATAGGCCGATGCCATCACGAAGATTGGCACGCACGATCTTACCAAGCCTCCGATGAAAGCTGTGGACAGTCGCCCACCATCACTATCAAAGTGAAAGTTGAAGTCATCAGAATAATAACACTCGCACCCATGTACAATCATTACCATGAGAGGGGCGATCATGCGCATCCAATCAAGGAAATACACACGTTTCTCTTTAGCATTTTCCATACAATTATATTACATTTTACTCATTGTTCTAAGCTTTGTTTATTCTTCTGAAGACAGAAGCTGCTATACTGCCTGAGAAATTATGCCATGTGGAGAATATAGCTCCTGGCACGGCTGCAAGTGGGAACATGGCAAAGTGTGTGGCAGCAAGTGATGTGGCAAGGCCTGAGTTTTGCATTCCAACTTCTATCGAGATGGCTTCCGTTTGTCATGTGGTAATCCTAATAAATTACCTACAGAATTGTTTTTAGTTCTCCAGTTTCGCTATCAATAATGTAGCCACGAACAACTATATCCTTTGGCACAAGAGGATGATTCTTGACAAGGTCAACAGTTTCAAGCACAGCAGCTTCTGTATCATTAAAACCGTGAAGCCATGAGTCAAGGTCGATGCCACAATGCTTCATCAGCGAGATGTGTTCATCGTCGATGCCACGTTCGCGCATCAGGTGCAACATCTCCTGACTGTCCATACCTTGCACTCCACAGGTTGTATGACCAATAATCATAATTTCATTTACTCCAAGTTCATAGATGGCAACAAGGAGCGAACGTACTGTTGAGTCAAACGGATTGGTTATCGTGCCACCGGCATTCTTGATAATCTTAACATCACCGTTCTTAATGCCAAGAGCAGCAGGGAGTAGTTCCACAAGACGAGTGTCCATACAGGTCACGATGGCAATTTTCTTGTCAGGATACTTGCTTGTCTTGTATTTCTCATAAGCCTTCGTCTTTACGAATTGCTTATTGTATTCTAGCATTTGTTCTATCATATTGTTTAGCTATCCACTCGCATACAAAAGTACGAATAAAACTCTAGTTAAATATGAGGTTCTTTATCATGTTTACTTTGACGTTAATTGACTATAGTCTTTGTACGGCTGCACTCGGCATAGCTTAAGCTAGCTTAGCTCTGCTCTCATTTGCTCGTACATTCAAGTCCTACTATGCCGACAAGTGTCAGCAAAGCAAAGAACATTCTCAGCATGGATGCAGAATCACCAAAGAACAATATGCCAATAAGCAATGTTCCGATGGCCCCTAATCCAGTCCAGATTATATATGCCGTACTTACAGGGATTGTTCTCTGTGCCAAGTACAGGAATACGCCGCTCAGTGCCATGCAGATAATGGCAAAAGAAATCCAAGTCCAAAAACGCTCCGGGTGAGCGCTGGAGAGTTTGAATCCCAATGGCCATCCTATTTCAAAGACAGCGGCTATGATGAGTAGTAACCAGTGCATATTATTTACTCTTTATCTCTCAGACAATGTGGTAATTTACCCACTTTACGATGATGAGCCACACAGGCACAGCAAGAGCCGTGGCGTGGACATTCTTTTGGACAAGTACACTCAAAGTAGTTTGTGTCACCTACTGTTGATGGTCGATGTGGACAATCCATATTCTATTTGTTTTTGAAATTTAGGTATTTGTTTATCGCTACAGCGGTATCTTCATTCCCGTGCTCCTGCATGAAGAAACTGATGTTCAGTTCTTTCTCAAACGGACTCCAGTTGCCGCAGATGCGACCATCGTAGGCAATGACTGGCTGGAAGATGCCTGAGTTGTTATGGGCGTAGTGTTTGAAATCGGGGTCAAGAACTATGTCACGGCTCTTGTAGCCAATAAGATACTCGTCGTAGGGAGGAATCAGAAGGTATTCGCCTTTATGGAAGCCTCTTGTCCGGCTATTCTCATGAAGGAAGAATGTCTTTCCCTTGTATGAGTCACAGTAAAGATGGTTATCAATAAGTTCAAAGGCATTCTTGCAGTCGGCCACATTCAAGCCTGACCACCAGACAAAATCTTCTAATGTGGCAGGTGAATGGCTCTGGAAATATTTTGTGGCAAGTCTTGCCAGAGCACAATCCCTTTCAATGGGTTCTGTGCGTGGTATCTTCTTTTCTGAAAGTGCATACGTTGCCTTCATGGGCAAAAGCTCACCGCTGCATAGAACTCCTTCAAGTTCTGAAAAACGAATGTGGTAGGAGAGGCGGTGATCGTCCATCTTTATTCCTTTTGCACTTAATGCTTTTTCAAAATCCTCTTTGGTTACGCTTCCTTTCTGGTCAGCTGTTTCAACCAAAATCTTGCGTATCTCATGCAGTTCAGAATCAGGAATCGTAATCTTGTTACTGCTCATCCATCCGTTGATGACCTGTTTTGCCTTGGGGGCGCAGAGATCAAGCATCCACCAATAGTCTTCAGCACTGACCAACTGCCATGTGCCACGCAACAGATGCAGACGCACTATTTTTCCTTCATTGAAAGCTTTGGTGAAAGCCTTTTCCGATGGTCGTTTTGTGCGCATCTCTACCGCCCAGCGCATCATGCGGTACTCCTGTGCCTGCATGGCACCGAAGTGTAACACCACATCCTCTGGCTTGGAGTATTGTGGTGCAATCAACTGTTGGTTCAATAGACGGATGCTTATTGGATTCATATTGTTGTATTATCCTCTGTCAAATACAGGCATCTCATCGGGCAGGTCAATAGCCAGTTCTATCAATCCTGCAACATTTCCCTGAGCATCGTACCATGGGGTCTGATGCAGAAGCTTATGCTTGCCGTGCCGGATAATCTGATAGGTGTTGCTTTCGCCCGATTCAATCATGTGACGGATCATAGCTCCAGCTTTAGGGCCGTGGCAGTTGTATAGATTCTTACCAACCACATCGCCATCACGGTCTATGGCACGCTTGTTCTGATAGAGTACGATGCCCTCCCTGTCGCATACGGTTGCAGCTATGTTGGGCACGTTTTCAAGATAGTCAAATGTCTGTTTCATATTTTGCATCTTTAAAGTTCTTATATTCAAAATGATGTGTAATTGTTCACAAACTAAGCGGTTCAGCCTGCTCAATGTGAGGCATGAACTCTTCTTCTTTTGCCAGAACAACATTGAATGCCGATGAGTTGGGGAAGCGGTTGAAATATGGGTCGTTGCTCAGGAAAAGGTCAATCTGCGATATTCTCTTGTCACGAAGCATAGTAGAACGGTATGTCTCGATGCGCCCATTGATGCGGGGCAGAACCTTCAATCCCTTACGTCCATCGGCAAAATAGACCAAGGCAATGACATGCCATACCTTCTTGCCATTATATAGTTGCTCCTTCAGTTCTGGTGTTGACCGGTGTGAAATGGTGAGTTTCCGCCCGAATCGCTGGTTTATACTCTCCATCATCTGCCTGAAAACTTGCCCATGAGCCGATGTGTCTTTAATTCCATTAACACCAATGTAATAATGTATCATCTCATGGATGATCGTATCTTCCCATTCCGCTTCGGGCAGGTCAAAACAGATGCTGAACTTCAGTCTGAAGTCTGTCAACCGTGTACCGTGAAGAAGCGTCCGATGCTTCCTTGCGGCACATTGCCCCACGAATGTTCTGGCCTTACTCAGTTGTATGGTTGGCATCGTCAGCTTACCGCCAAACATCTGGGCATTGAAATCCTGAAATTTCCCTGCAATAAAATCAGTTGTAGGTTTCATTCAGTGTAATTCTTGTCAATGCTGATGTCAATACGGGTGCCAGGAATACGCTCCAGAATGGCCTGAGTAATGGCATTTCTGGCGGCGGGAACATCGGCATCGAAATTCACTACGATGTCAAAACTCATGTAGCCATTCTCCCAGAAAAAGCCGTGAACCTGGGTAACGCCATTCTGATTCAGCGCTACGCCACGCACAAATTTCATCATTTCAAGCACCTCAGGGTTGGAATTGTTTCTGGCATAGATGCCCACCGTAAGCAGAATCTGGAATTTATCATAAACTGCCTTCTGAATCCTTTTAGTGATTCTGTGAATCTGGGTAGCCTGCGTGTTATCATCGACCTCAACGTGAACAGTACCGATGGCGGCATTTGGACCGTAGTCATGCAGAATCAGATCATACACACCCAGCACACCGTCAATGGCCGATATCTCTGACTTGATATCCTTGGCCAGATCACCCTGGGCTCTCTTTCCAAGAATGATGCTTAGCGAACCAAGCATAAGTTCAACGCCGGCCTTGATTATAATGGCTGATATTACGACACCCACATATCCCTCGATGCTGATGCCCCAGATAGCCGATACAGCGATAGCCACAAGTGTTGAGGCCGATAGGGCAGCATCGCTCCTTGACTCGGTTCCCGTTGCAACAAGCGAATCAGAATCAAGCGCCTTTCCCTGGTTTTTCTGATAGTTGCCCAGGAACAGCTTTGCAATGATGGCACCCACAATCACCACAATGGTAACCCACGTGTAATCAGCAGGTTCCGGGCTGGCAATACGCTTGGCCGATTCTACGGCCGATGTTATACCGGCAAACAGTACCAGAGCCGATATGATCACCGCTGTCAGGTACTCAATGCGCCCGTATCCGAACGGATGACGTGAGTCTGGCTTCTTTCCGGCAAGAACCACTCCAAGTATTGTTATGCCCGATGTCAGCGCATCGGTCAGATTGTTTACCGCATCAAGAATGATTGCAATGGAACCCGATACAAGACCCACAAAGGCCTTGAATCCAACCAGCAGCAAGTTGGCACCAATGCCAACGTAACTGACTTTCTTAATCTGAGCAACCCTGTTCATCTTTCATGAATTTTGCGTTTGACCATGCAAAAATAAGAAATATCGTCAGAGATAGTTGCCATTAACCTTTTAAAAAGGCATATTCTCTGCCACCACAATGCAATCATTTGATATCATATTGATAAATTATGTATATTTGTGCCCAATTAAATCATTAAACTATGTCACAAGTTGCAATGACTGTCCGTATGGACTCGGATCTCAAGAAGTCTTTTGACTCTCTCTGCTCGCAGTTTGGTCTCAGTGCCAATGCCGCAATGAATGTATTTGCCAGAGCTGTCGTGCAGCGTGGCAAAATTCCGTTTGAAGTAGTGTCTGACAAAGTTGCCGCTGCAGAAGTAGCCCAGATGACTATTGACAAGTATTTCGCTGATAACCAAATGGGGGTGTCCGATATTGATGCGATGCTCAGCGAGCACATGAGAACCCCTTACTCTCACGCACAGAAGTAGTATGAGAACCATAGTTCTTGATATGTCTGACATGCGCGAACAACTGAAAGGCAGCTACAGTGAGGGCGAAGCCTTGGCAATATACAATATGGTTAGAGAAACGGGAGAGTGGATCCCGTTTCTGAAAGCCTATCTCCATGACGATGACTACCAGGTGACTCGTAATGCACTCTGGGGATTGACAAAAGCCACAGACAAGGAACTTTCGTCGCTTCAGCCAATGCTTCACGAACTCATTGACAAGGCGCTGAGCCATGAGAATCCATCAGTAAGGCGACTGTCCATGAATATCATCGTAAGACTGAAAATGGAAGAGGATGACCTGCGTACCGATTTTCTTGATTTCTGTCTTGACCACATGCAGAAGCCTGACGAATACCCGGGCATACAGTCGCTCAGTCTGAAACTTGCCTATAGGATGTGTCAGTTCTATCCCGAGTTGATGGATGAACTCAAACGCACTCTTGAATCAATGGACATGAGCTACTACTCGCCAGCACTCAGAAGCGTCAGAAACAGAATTCTGACAAACAAAAAAGTATAACCCCACAGATTCTATAACCTAACAAGATATTTGACTGATTATGAAGAAAATACCTTCAATCGTCATGGTTGTATTACTCTGCTTCCAGCCAGCATGGGCCAAGAAGGAGAAACAATCAGAAAATACCCTTCAGGGCAAACAGGTAATATTTGTTTATGGAGGCTGGGACGGCCATGAACCGGCCGGATGCCGCGATGTCTTTGTACCATGGCTTGAATCTGAAGGAGCAGTGGTAACCGTATCGGACAACCTTGACATCTACCTTGACAGAGAGCTGATGGGCAAGGTTGACCTTATCATTCAGTGCTGGACCATGGGAACCATAACCCCTGCCCAGGAGCGTGCTCTGCTGAATGCAGTCAGAAAGGGTGCTGGCATTGCCGGATGGCATGGAGGCACCGGAGACTCGTTCCGCAACAGCACTGACTACCAGTACATGATAGGAGGTCAGTGGGTTGCTCACCCAGACAACATCATTGACTACACGGTCAACGTTACTGACCACAAAGACCCGGCAACAAAGGGGCTGAAGGATTTCCAGATGCACTCTGAACAGTACTACATGCATGTTGACCCTAACGTTAAGGTGCTTGCTACCACCACTTTCCACGGCAAGACCCACAGCTGGATTGAAGGCCGCAAAATGCCTGTAGTGTGGAAAACCAATTACGGCGAAGGCAAGGTATTCTACTCTTCACTGGGCCACGTTGCATCGGACTTTCAGGTTCCAGAAGCCTTTGAAATAATGAAACGCGGCATCCGCTGGGCAGTAAAGTGATTGTATCATTATCCACAAACATCATTATCCACAAACACCATTATCTTAAAAGATATTATGAACAAAGCAGCACAATTGTTTCATCAAGTTATAGATGATTAATACACACATCATAAGCTGCAGTGTGTAAATGGTTAACCCATAATCTATGTCCCTGCATCTCACTACTAAGAGAGAATTGAAACAGCCCCTAATCTGGTAGCAGAGGCGACTACAGACTACGACTGATTTCCATTCCCTCAAAATCACTCACTTTAAAGTGAAGGATTGGGTGAGATGTTCCTGTTTCAAGAAAGCCATCTTTATTTATGTCATAATTGATAAGATCATAGATCTCTTCATCGGGTTTGGGTCTCCCATTATAGAAATCCATGTATGTGACATCTTTTATACCAACTTTTTTTGCATACTCAAACCATGCATCCAACTCTTCTGGAGCGTCTGAGGAGTTATTCAGTCGGTCTTCAAAACATATCCATGCCTCCGGCTGACCCAATGCCTTACAGATGAATTTACATTGAAAAGGAACAACATAAACTTTAGGTTCTATACCATCTATCATATGATAGTTTATCATGTAGTCATTGATACACGTTTCAACCGCCCAATATCCATCATGCAGAACCATCCAGAATGAGAAGGGAGCATTATTGCCGAACTCAAGTTGAAAATAGTCAGAGTGTCCTTTAAAAGTAACAATCTGTGAGTCATTTTCTTCTGCATACGACATCTTTTCCCATTCTGACTTAACCTGGTTGAAAACCTTGGTTGCATACTCCAAGGCTTTTGTATGATCTGACATTTCATGAAAGTCATTCTTAATCAGAAAGTTAATATAACATCCCATATACTTTGCTGTTAAACCATTCCGTATTCTTGTTTGATTGTCTCAACCTCAGAAGCCAACTTCTAGTATTTCTCCAAGTTCATAAATTACCTGCTCTGCAACCCAGTCTAGTCCCTGGTGCGTGTAGGTGATTATCTGTCCGGATTCTGGGTCTGTGAACATTTCAGAATATGCATTCCTGACCTTAACAACTGCCGTCTGCGGTTCCTTGGTGTCAAAGGTAGTAAAGCGTATGGCGTCATATTCAATGACAACGGAATTGCCAAATTCGTCCTCAACCTCGAATCCGTCGTCATCAAGTACCAGATAGCGGCGGTAGTTGCCTGGAGTAACTTCACGGCACTCCTGCACCTTCTCTCCTGACAGAATCCGGTCAAGTTCTTCCTTGTTAATAGCCAGATTCAGTATCTTCTTTCCTTCCAACTCTATCTGCTCTGCCGAGTCCTGTTCCGGATAAAGCAAAGAGTATGCATCGGCACCGTCTGTAACCACCTCATCAATCATGGTAGTGTCATGGCCATACACATAGCGGTCAAGGCCTTCTGTATGCATCCTTGCTATGGTGTGTCGCAGCTCTGTGGGTGACAGGACGGTTATGTTGCCGCCATACTTGCAGAACTCAAACAGCAGTTCTATTGTATAGATGACCGTTATCTGCATCAACACAGTGCCATCATCAAGCCTGCGGATGATTTCCTGGGTGTGATGAATAGGAGATGGCAGCAGGAATTTCTGGGCCTCTGTGTCTGCTAGAAAGGTTATGGTCACCGGCTCACGGTAAATGTCACAGCTGGTTACTCCCATGCGCTGTGAGAAGTACTGGTCCAGATTGGAATCGCTTGGCTTGTATGGTATGTCCGATGCCTGTATGGAGGTAATTCTGTCAAGAGGGTATCCGTCCAGCTGACCTGTCACTGTGTTTGCTGCAATCAGGTACCATGCATGACCTGACTGCTTCAGATAGTACGGCCATACGGTAGGCCGTATTTCAATCTGGTTGAGCATGGAACAGGTCAGGGACAGAGTCTGCTGTTGGGCTATGTAGTTGAACAGCGTCTTCAGATGTTTGTTGCCCTTGTACTTAGGATTGGTATCAAAACCGACTATCTGTTTTCCAGGTGCATCGTTGCGCAGAAACGTACGCAGCCGTACATCCATCTCATCAATCCATCCGTTCTGAGGTATGCCCTGAAAGCGTGACAAAAGGGTCATGGCAGAGTTCAGACACTCTATATCTTCCTTTGACAGGTCTATCTTGAAAATAGAGAAGTTACGGTCTTCATACCTATAGTATATAATGCGTCGGTCCAGACCGTCACGCACCTTCTCTATGTTCTGGCGGTAACGGTTGCTAATGTTTTCAAGATCAGTCAGGATAGTATTCTGTGAAGTTACCTCATTGAATCCTTCCTCCCTTAAGGCACTGTTGCACTTTTCCAGCATCTCAATTACTGTTGCACCGCGTTCCGTCTTGAGCAGTCCGTCAAGCACTCCCTCTCTTGTTGTGTAACTCTTGTTCTGTGGCATTGCTGTTTCTTTAATTAACTGATGCAAAGTAAACAAAACATTTCTCAGTCAAATTGAGAAAACATTATAATTCCTGTTTTTTTTGAAAACAAACCACTTTTCTCATGTATTCCCAGATAGACTGCGAATACCAGTTGTAATATTGCACTGGATTTTTTACCAAGCCAGCTTAAATGAGATGGCGATAATCATTTAAGTGAAGATAGTTGCTAAAGGATACTGCCAGCGAAATGCGTATCCAATGAGATTGATGGTCGCATTGGTAGCGGGGGGTTAGTTTAGGCTTCCTATATAGAAGGTTCGAATCCTATCCAATCTCATTAATAAGGGGCTTGTTCAACAAGTCCCTTATTTTTTTCCTAATCAAAAAATGTCTTTTTGCAGTTTTCTCAGATAGACTGCGAATACCAGTTGTAATATTGCCCAAAAACTGACAAACACTACAACAATGTATATCAACATCCGTAAAATGAGAAAGTCTCTGGGTATGTCACAGGGACAGTTTGCAGACAAGATTGGCTGCGGGCAGACAAATGTTTCCTTCCTAGAGAAAAACCTTTGCACGACATCAGAGAGCACCTATAAAGCATTGGTCAGAGCCTTTGGCGAAGACTTCGTAAAGACCTTTGAGGAATCAGAACCTTCTTCCATCATCAAAGGTCGCACTGCTGCCACAGGAAAGCAAGAGGTCATCACGGCAGAACTCCTACATATCCTTAGAGAACAGCAGAGACAGACGGCAGACACCATCAATCTGTTGCGACAGACCGTTTCCGCTATAACGGAGATGCTCGAAAGACAAGGTTATCGCAGCAATCCATCATAAGGAAGAGAAAACCTATGAAGCAGTAACATGCAGATTAAAAAACCTAAAACAATTTTATTCTAACTGGTAAATTGTATATTTGCAAAAGATTACTGATTAAACATTTATCATCCATGTCAAGATATTCAATTCCATACTTTATAACAAAGGGAGAAGACATCTGTTATGAGTCAGAGATTCAGGTCAGCCTTACAAAGAAAGACATTGCGGAGCTTGAGCAGTTTGTCATAGATCACGACTATTCCTATGAGTTTGTTGATATCCCAGCTCACATCTATGACAAGTGCAACAACATGGCTTTTGAGGATGCTTTGAAACACTACAAACCATTCTGTGATCCCGATGCGGGTCTGTCCTTATGCTTTGGCATTGTGATGCCAGATAGCCTGATTGAGGCCCTTTCAGAGCCTGTTGCCCAAGCCCTGGTAGACAACATCCCAGACGAGTATCTTGACGATGAGGAGGAAACAGAAGAAGAGTGCTTTCCAGAGCCTACAAAAGACAATACTCTGTACCTTACAATCAAGCAGACGTATTTTGACCAGATCATAGCCGGCACGAAGAAAGAAGAATATAGGGAGATCAAGGAAACCACATACAAGAAATATCTTGAGGTAAATGAGTCAGGCTGTCCATACGCATATACCAGCCTGATTTCAGATGAGGATTTTCAGAAGTATGATCTGCAAGATGAGATATACATCTACAACAATGGCAAGTGTCCTCTTGTACCAAAGCAGTCAATCAAGTATCTGAACCTGGCTGTCGGTTACAACAAGGTGCGCGACACGGCATTGGTACAGGTGACAGACATAACCTTTGAAACATTGAAGGAGAAGAATGGAGATGAAATCAGATTCAACCCAGATGGAAAGCCTGCAACAGACGGTGTGCTCACATTCTGGGTTGCCGTATTCCACTTGGGAGAAGTTGTAGAGAAGAACATCGTTTCAAAATAAGACTGCAGATATGAGCGAAATGACGGATTTAGAATTTCTTGAAGAAGATGACGAACTCTCACGGGAGGATATTGAATCCCAGCAGGCCATAAAAACCAAGGATGATCTCTTCCTGTATCTGGACAGCAAACTCACGGAACAGGAGCGCAAGGAACTGGTTCTGGGAGCTGTTGAAGACATGCACTTCAGCTATGGCCTGTGGATACGCAATCTCATAATCTACCCAGGGATTGTTGACTATGGTAACCTAGACGCAGAGGAAGGACAGCAAGAAGTAACGGAAGAGGAATTGCTTGAGGACTTTTCGAAATTCATGCCAAAGATATTTTTTGCAGATGGAGCCTCGTCAGAAATCCTTAAGGAATTCCAAGCCTGGCTGAGAGAGAAAAAAACTTGAAAAGCATGCGAGGTAGGCGTATGTACCACAGACCCCGCGCATTAGCATTTTCAGGAAACAAGGCGGTACATGTCTTGTTACACAAAAGGGCAGAGGACTCATCTGCCCTTTTTATGTTCTAACATCTATGATCTTATTTATGCATAAGTTTCATTTTCTACAGCAAATAGCAATGTTTCTAAAGTCTCATGTATTTGTATCTCATCCATTTTTCGTAATTTGCACGCATATTAACAATAATGTAATATAAGGATAAAGAGTTTATTCCAACTATGAAACTTCGAAGAACACTCATAGACAACTCACCAGAAGGCTGCAATATGACTGAAGTCCTCAAAGAGTGTCTCAAAGATAAAAACGTAACAGAAGTCTATATTGCTACAGGCTTCTGGGATTTGCGCGGTACTGCGCTTGTGTATGACGAACTTGCTGAGTTCCTGAAAAGGGACAACAGCAAGTTCCGTTTGCTTATAGGCAAGGATCCATATCTCTATACGTCCGATACAGAAAGTTTCACCAAGGGTCGCTATGATAAGCAGGAACAGGCATGGCGTGTTGACCTTGATAAGTTTGCAGCTCAGGAGCAGTATGTCAAGGTGGTTCAGATGCTTGTTGATAATCTGAAGGACAAAGACAATGAGAAGTTCCAGATTCATATCTATCGTCCTGATGGCGAGCAGAAAGACCAATTCCTACATTCCAAGTGCTATATTTTCAAGTCTGTTGACGAAGACGGCTATGTCACAGATGCCCTTGGCATCATAGGAAGTTCAAACTTTACGCAAAGAGGATTGGACGGCAATTCGGAATTGAATGCAATAGAAGACGATCTTTTGCTTGTGATTTCTCCTGAAAACAAAGTAAAGAATAGAAAGACTCATGAGCAGTGGTTCAACGAAAAGTGGGAGGATTCCGTCTCATGGGAAGAAGAGTTTCTTTTGCAGATTACTCAGTCAAAGATGGCTCCTGAGATTACCATTCCCAAGCCTGAGCCACAGGAAGACCTAACAGCTCCTCTTACTCCATACGAACTCTACATCAAACTGCTTCAGACAAAGTTCGGTGACCTTGTTGACAAGAATCTTGACGAGGTCATCGAGAGTTATCTGCCAAATAACTTCGACAAATACAACTACCAGATAGATGCAGTAAAGCAATGCTTCTCTACGATGAAGGAGCATGGCGGATTCCTGCTTGCCGATGTGGTAGGTCTTGGCAAGACTATTGTCGGTTCGCTAGTCATCAAACACTTCCTCCAGTTCCCTGACGATGACGGACGCGAACGCAAGGTGCTCATCATCACACCTCCTGCCATTAAGTCCGCGTGGGTTGACACCATCAAGGTGTTTGACAAGGATGCTACCGACAAGATGGAAGATTACATTGACTACATCACCACAGGAAGCATTGGCAAGTTAGTTGACGATGGTTCGACAGACTCACCAACCGGAGATGATGATAACTATGATTCAGGCGACTTCGAAGGAGAGCTTCTTCACGAGAACTATGGTCTTATCATCATCGATGAGAGCCATAAGTTCCGTAACAGTGGCACTAATATGTACGAGGCTCTTGATAACCTCATCAGCCAGATTGGTGCCGACACAGGCGCTTATCCTTACATTGGCCTTCTTAGTGCTACGCCACAGAACAATCGTCCAGATGACTTAAAGAATCAGATTTATCTCTTTGAGCGCAATCATGCTGACACCACTCTGACCAAGGCGAACAGCGGCAATCTGGAAAGCTTCTTCCACGAAATCAACGATGAGTATTCAAGCATTATTCATCCCGCCGAAGACGACCCATCAACACCTGAGGAACGCAGAGAGCGCCTGAAGGAGCTCTCACGCCGCATTCGCGATTGTGTGTTGGCAGACGTAATGGTTCGCCGTACACGTACGGATGTGCAGAAGTATTATGCCGATGACATGAAGCGCCAAAACCTCAAGTTCCCAAAGATTGAAGGACCTAACGAACTGGAGTATCAGATGGACTTCCAGCTCTCACACCTCTTTGCCGATACCATGGACATCATCGCACCTACAGAGGAATACAAACTACAGAGTAACCGTTACCTCAGTTACTACCGCTACCGTGCCATCCAGTTCCTTGCCGACGAGGCGAACAAGAAAAAGTATGATGCACGTGGTTCGCGCGATGCCGACAAACTGGCCGACCAGCTTGCCAACATCATGCAGATAAACCTTGTAAAGCGACTCGAAAGTTCGTTCTCTGCATTCTATCAGTCACTCCTCAATCTTCGTCAATATACTCGCAACATGATTGACATGTGGGAGTCAGACAATATCTTCATCTGTCCGCAGATAGATGTCAACAAAGAACTTGACCGTAAAGGAAAGGAACAAAAACGCAAGCAGTCAGTCAGCTACAAGGACTGTCTTGATGACATTCGCACTAAGATTACCAAACTCAACGAGGATGGTCGCAACTACAATGAACGCAATATGGAGTACCACGTAAGCGACATGAAGCCAGAATACATCGACCTGCTTCGTGCCGACTATGACCTTATCTCCGAACTCTGCGACCGTTGGGCCTTGAACACCGAAGATCCTAAACTCGATGTCTTCAAGGAGAATCTGAAGCATGTACTCTTTGATGCTGAGAAGAACGTACCACAGAAGCTGGTAGTCTTCAGCGAAGCCATTGACACCGTTAACACCATTAAGCGTGTGGCAGAAGCCAAGGGCTATCGCGTGCTAAAGATTACGGCAGACAACCGCAATGAGATGGAACATACCATTCGCGAGAACTTTGATGCCAACTATGGTAAGAAGCCTGGTGAGGTACAGAAGAACGACTTTGACATCATCGTCACCACCGAGGTACTAGCCGAGGGTATCAACCTGCATCGTGCCAATGTCATCCTCAACTATGATACGCCTTGGAACTCTACTCGTCTGATGCAGCGTATCGGACGTGTCAACCGTATCGGCTCTACCCAGGACAAAGTCTTTGTTTATAACTTCAAACCAAGTGCAGAGGGTGATGCCGAAATAAACTTGGTAGAGAAGGCATACACCAAGCTCCAATCATTCCATACGCTTTTTGGCGAGGATAGCAAAGTCTATACCATCGATGAGGAGGTAAGTCATTACGACCTCAATACCATGGTCAATGGCGAGGAATCACCGCTAGAGAAGTACATCTATGAGTTAAAGCAGTACAAAGAGACACTTCCAGTGCGTTACGAATACATTCTTAATTGTAACGAGAATCTGGAATGTGCTACACGAACCGTTGACGGCAATTGCTACTTCCTTGTACGCACTCCTCGCATTTCAGGCCTCTTTGTCAAAGTGAGCCCTATTGACAGCAAAGGACGTATCATCTCCGCCAGTGAGATGTACGAGAGTTTCTCCGTGCCTCAGGATGCACCTTTGACCGAACTGCCTGAGCATTGGGAAGAAGACAAGAATAAGGCAGAGAAGGCTGTCAACCAGCATTTGCATAAGATGAATGTGCGCATGGGCAGTAGCACTAAGGCCACTAAGGCAAAGGAGATTCTGCGTCGCATGCAACAGGACATCACAATGTCAAAGGAGTCAAAGTCTCTCTTGGCTGATGCCTTCACGTTAGTGAACAAGGGTAACTCAGACATCATCAAGAAGGTGCTTGCTTTCGAAGAAGCACTCAGTCGTTCGCAGGGTGACCTCTTCGGTGGTCTTACCCAGCAGGACTTTGACGACATGATAGAGCGTGAAATTCGCAATATCGTTGCCAACCTTCAGCAACGTTATGGCAAAGCTGAAGTATTCATTGGACTTTCAAAATAAGCAGTAAGCATTATGATAGATTTCAAATCATATTTCCACGATAAATATCAGGGTGGCGAGAGTTTCATCGAGAACGTCATCCTGCCCATCTTTGGTGAAGACAAGTATGAGGATGCCTACGAAGAGGATGTACTGGAAAACAATCCTGAGCTGACCACAATGGCACAAAATACGGGTGTTGCTCAAATACTTCGTTTGGGTACTATTAATATACCTATGAACCCAACTGACGTATTTGATATTACTGTAAATAACCACGTACAGATGAAACGTAATCGAGTTGCTGTCCAGCAACTGATTCGCCGTATTATGTCCACTTATAGTAGTGCCTTCATGGTTTTTCACTATAATGATGACGACAAATGGGATTGGCGTTTTACATTCTGTAGCAAACAAGGCAATAATAATGAATCTACAGATTCTAAACGCTATACATTCCTTCTCGGTCCTAATCAATCGTGTCGAACAGCAGCAGATAACTTTAAGAAGTTAGCAAGCAAACGTGGAGTGATTGAACTGGATGATATTGTGAAAGCTTTCGATGTGGAGAGTCTCTCCAAGGAGTTCTTCGAGAAGTATAAGGTGCGCTATGGGCGCTTTGTAGGACACGTCATCGGAAAGGAATACATCGACAAGGGCGATGGCAAGGGTGAATGGAAGGAGAAAGAATGTCTCACGCCAAGCGAACTCTTCTATGGGCTCAATGAGGACGAGAAGGTGGTGCGCGACTATGTGAAGAAACTTCTCGGACGTATCGTCTTCCTCCACTTCCTTCAGAAGAAGGGTTGGCTGGGCGCAACGGATGAGGAGTGGACAAACGGTCCCCAGGACTTCATGCACCAGCTCTTTGAGAATGCTTCTGCTGACCAAAAGGAGAACTTCCTTGATGAGATTCTTGAACCGCTCTTCACTTGTCTCGATACACCTCTCAACCAGCGCCGTGAAGTCTTTGACACCAAGGTGGATGGTCTTCGCTCCGTGCGTGTGCCTTTCCTTGGCGGTCTATTTGAGCGTACAGAAGAGGACAAGGCACTCAGCATCTTCCCCAGCGAGCTCTTTACCGACCTTTTCAAGTTCCTCAGCGAGTACAATTTCACCATTGACGAGAATGACCCTAACGATGCGCAAGTAGGCGTTGATCCCGAGATGCTGGGACGTATCTTCGAGAACCTGTTGGAGGACAACAAGGATAAGGGTGCATTCTACACCCCGAAGGAGATTGTGCAGTACATGTGTCGTGAGTCGCTCATTGCCTATCTGCAAACCAACGTTACCGACGAACCAACGCGTGAGGCTCTTCGTCAGTTCGTCACCACCCACGATGTGGCTCTTCTTGGCGGTCGTGGCTCTGCCCTTGCGCAGAACGTCAGCCAGTGCCTCAAGGACGTAAAAATCTGTGACCCTGCCATCGGTTCGGGTGCCTTCCCTATGGGCTTGTTAAACGAACTCTTCCTCTGCCGTGGAGTAATAGAGGACTTCAGCAATGCTGCTGACATCAAGCGCCATATCATTCAGCAGAACATCTATGGTGTTGACATCGAGAAGGGTGCTGTCGAGATTGCCCGCCTTCGCTTCTGGCTCTCGCTCATTACCGATGCCGACAAGCCTGATGTATTGCCTAACATGGACTTCAAGATCATGCAGGGCAACTCGCTCTTGGAGCAGTACAAGGGTTTCGACCTCAGTCACATCATGGACACGAAGACGGAGATTCATGCCGGTCATCAGTTCCAGATGTTCGAGGAGCAGATAGACGTGATACGCGCAGAGGTGAAGGACACCATCAAGCGTTACTACAGCGAGCAGAACCATGATGTTCGCAGATCCATGCGTGAAGGTATCCGTCAGAAGATTCAACAGCAGATTGCTGTACAAGGCACCAATGTGGATATTTCCGACATCAAGGATATTGCCGCAAATGACCAGTTCTTCCTCTGGCACACTTGGTTTAGCGATGTGTTTGAGGAGAATGGAGGATTCGATATTGTGATTGGTAATCCGCCGTATATTCAGTTACAGAAGGATGGAGGTCTTTTAGCTGATTTGTACAAACCATGTGGATTCAAGACTTTTGACCGCATGGGTGACATTTATTGCCTATTCTATGAGCATGGGTATAACCTTCTCAGAAAAGGTGGTGCATTATGCTATATCACATCAAATAAATGGATGCGTACAGGCTATGGAGAAAAAACAAGAGCATTTATCATGGATTGTACGTATCCAAGAATTCTGATTGACTTCATTAAGATGAAGCTCTTTGATGACGCCACTGTAGAAACCAATATCTTGCTGTTCTCTAAAGAAGAATACGCAGAGGCGACCCTATGTGCTGCTTTAGTAGAGCTGAATAAAAGTGATCTACACAATATCAACAATTTGATAGCTTCAAATCTTTACAATAACAAGTTTAATTCTGCTGACTTTTGGACTCTTTCAGATGCACCAACAGGAAATCTAAAGAACAAGATTAAGAAAGCTGGTATTCCATTGAAGGAATGGGACTTGAAAGTAAATTTCGGAATAAAAACTGGCTTTAATGATGCTTTCATTATCCCAACAGTGAAGAAAGAAGAAATACTCAAGGCTTGCAAGACTGAGGAAGAACGAGAAAGGACAGAAGCTATCATGCACCATATTATTAGAGGTAAAGATGTGGGAGTGTATCAGAATGATTGGGCTGGGTTGTGGCTCTTGTATATTCCCTGGCATTTCCCTCTTCACACAGACGATTCTATAACAGGTGCATCAGAGAAAGCTGAAGCCGAGATGCAGAAAATGTATCCTACACTCTTTGAACATCTTTATCAGTACAAGGAACAACTATCATCAAGAAATAAGGCTGAAACTGGGATACGCTACGAATGGTATGCAATGCAAAGATGGGGCTCCAAGTATTGGATGCATTTTGCAGAGCCAAAGATAATATGGAAGCGCATAGGTTCCATTCTTCGTTTTGCATATGACGAAGATAAATCAATGTGCCTTGATAGTACATGCTTTGCTACTGGTGAACATGTTAAGTTCCTTTGTGCTATCTTTAATTCTAAACTGGGACATTTCATGTTGCAAGATTCTCCAAAAACAGGTACTGGAGACCTCTTGATTAGCGTACAAGCGATTGAGCCAATTGTTGTTCCTATTCCTTCTGATAAGCAGAAATCTGATATAGAAACCCTCGTTGACCGCATCCTCGAAGCCAAAAAACTTGATCCACAAGCCGACACCTCAGCTCTCGAAGCAGAAATCGACCGCCTCGTCTATGACCTCTACGGTTTGACCGAGGATGAGATACGGATAGTGGAAGGTAATATTTGATAGCATTAATTCTTTTCCGTGTGCGAATAGTATTTTAAAACTAACGCGAGCGCAAAACACCGGGAGAACGCGCGCGACCACAAGGAATACCAGCGCACCGAGCGCAAAACACCGGGGAAACGCGCGCGACCACAAGGAATTCCAGCGCGCCGAGCGCAAAACACCGGGAGAACGCGCGCGACCACAAGGAATTCCAGCGCGCCGAGCGCAAAACACTGGGAAAACGCGCGCGACCTCAAGGAATACCAGCGCATCGAGCGTAAAACACCGGGGAAACGCGCGCGACACGATTACTTGAACAGCATCTGGGCGAATGCATGGAGAGACTTTCTCCAAGGCTGCCACTCATGGTCACCCGGGAAAGACTTGAATTCAACATTCACGCCGGCAGCCTGCATCTTTGCCACAATATTCTTGTTGTGTTCTATACGCTGATCCTGTTCTCCGCAGGTTATCAGGAAATGGTCCAGATTCTTATTGAAGTTCTTAGTATCAGAAATCATGCCAGGAACCTCTTTCTCAAGATCAAAGCCGTTAGCCTGCTGTATGCCGCCGAACATACCAGTTGAGAAAACACCCACGTTGGCAAATACCTCAGGAGAACGCAGACCTACATAGAAAGACTGTCCGCCACCCATTGAGAGGCCGCATATTGCACGATGCTTACGGTCAGCCTTGGTACGGAAATTCTTGTCAATGAAAGGAATTACATTCTCAGTCATCTCCTTCAGGAACGGCTGCATGCCGGTCCAGCTGTAACCGCCGCCACCGCCATTTGAAAGGTTGCTGTTTGCGCTGACAACAATCATTGGGACTGCCTTGCCCTGGGCAATCAGATTATCCATGATATTAGCCACACGGCCCTGTTCCATCCATCCGGTGTGGTCTTCACCACCTCCGTGCTGAATGTAGATTACCGGATATGAATCCTTGCTCTGGTCATATCCAGCAGGTGTATAGACACATATTGGACGCCAAGCATTGTCAACCTTTGAAAAATAGTTCAGTTTGCGAACCTGTCCGTGCGGAACATCCTGAATCTCAAAGTCATCCATTCCTTTCTCGGCAATCTCAATTGCACTTGATACGCGGCTGGTTCCATAGAATGTATAGCTTGCGGGGTCCGATGCTGCCACGCCGTCAACAACCAGAGAATAGTAGTGGAAACCCGGAACCTGAGGAGCCGTTGTTACTGTCCACTGACCGGCATCGGACTTCTGCATGTCATACTTGCGGCCGCCCAGGTCAATCTGTACACGCTGTGCCTGCGGGGCATTAACGCGGAAACTGACGCTGTTGTCGCTCAGTACCCTTGGATATCCGTTGCGGTTGATGTTGGTTACTGGAGAGTATGACCCCTCAGGAAATGACTCACGCTGCACAGGTCTCTGGGCGACTGAATTCAATGAAACAAGCGCCATCAGGACTGCCGATGAAATTATTCTCTTCATATATTTTTATAATGTCAATACAGTGAATGCAAATGTACCGTTTTTGTGCGTTTCTTTTCCTTATCTTTGTAATGAATAAATGACAACCAACATGAATCACAGACGTTTTTTCATTTTTTTAGCAGCAATACTGCTGATTAACTCAGGCAACGTTCTTGCGGCCAAAGAAAAGCCTGTACAGAGTTCGTACACCGTCAAGTCACCTGACAGGAACATTTCCATAACGTTATGGAAGCAGGCCGATGCCTTCCTGTACACGGTCAAGGCCTTTGGCACGGAGATCATAAAGGACTCAGAGCTGGGCCTTTCAATCAAAGATGACTTGGAATCACAGAAAGTGACTTCTGTCATGTCTGTTGGCAATGTCATCAGCCGCAGTCAGTGGAAACCTCTGTGGGGTAAACGTTCGGTTGTGGACAACGACTTTAACGAGAGCAGTTTTATGGTTGCATCGACCAATGGCAGGGTTGTGATTAAAGTGCGTGCATACAATGACGGCATTGCGTTCCGCTACCAGAAACAGACCGATGCTGACCGGACTCTTGTTGAAAACACTCAGTTCCGCTTTGCCGGTGACTACACAGCGTGGTACTACAACGGCGAGCGCCATAACATAGGCCCAGAAAAGCTGTCCGATGCAAGCGGCGAACGTCTGCCGGTAATGACAGTCCAGGCAAGTGACGACCTGTTCTTTGCAATCCATGAAGCCGCGCTCAACGAAGACTGCTGGCCAATGCGACTTACATCTGAAAAGGGCAGCACTCTGTTCCGTGTTGCAGAAGAGCAAATTGAAGCAACAGAATACATTGGTGCATGGAGAACCATAATAATAGGAAAGACTCCGGGCAAACTGGTTGATTCACACCTTATTGAACTGCTGAATCCTGAAGCAGAAGGTGATTTCAGCTGGGTCAAGCCGGGCATCGCCCTGTGGGACTGGAGAATTGACGGCGCGGTATCACCGGTTGATGGTTACCGCTACAAGATGGACTATCCGTCATGGGTCAAGATGATTGATTTCGCTGCTGAGAACGGATTTTCACACCTGGTACTTGATGCAAACTGGTACGGACCAGAGTTTGAGAAGGATTCTGACCCGACCAAGGGTGACAAGGCACGTGATGTACAGCGCATCATCAAGTACGGAAAAGAGAAAGGAGTAGGGGTATGGCTCTATCTGAATGACGTTGCAGGAACCAACTATCCTATAGAAGAGACACTTGCCCAGTATGAGGAGTGGGGAGCCAGCGGTGTCAAGTACGGATTTATGAATGGCAATCCGCAGGAAAAACTCAGAAAGACCATAAGCATAACACAGCTCTGTGCCAAGCATCACCTGATGGTTGACTACCATGATTACCCGGTTCATCCTTACGGCCAGATGCGTACATTCCCGAACGCCATTACCCGTGAGTTCTGCAAGGCCCAGCTTGACGGCCGTCAGATTTTCCAGCCAAAAACCTTTGTGACCAGCGTGTTCGTGAACATGATAGCAGGTCCAATTGACATGAACAACGGCTTTATGGAGCTGCATCAGGGCAGGACCACAAGAAAAGACAACAACCAGGAGGTCCCATCAACTGCCAGTGCAGAGATTGCCCGCACCATGATCACATGGTCAGGCGCAACGGTCATTCCGGACATTCCAGAGTACTATCAGAAGTATCCTGAACTGCTTGAGTTCCTGGCAGCAGAAAAACAGCCTTGGAAGGAGAGTATCACCTTGGACGGCAAAATTGGAGAGTACATTGTAATGGCACGCCAGAATGCTGACGGCAACTGGCTGGTTGCCGCAGCAACAAATGAGGATGCACGTGAAATTGAAATTGACCTGAATTTTCTGGGCAAGGGCAAGTGGAATGCCCAGCTCACCCAGGATGCCGCCGACACTGACTTCCGCACTAACCGTGAGACATACCAGAGCAAGTCAATGACCGTTACCCGCAAGAGCAAGGTGACCATGACAATGGCCCCTGGTGGCGGCTCAGTACTGTTAATAACAAAATAAAAACATACATATATGAAAAAGAGTATATTTCGTTTTGCCGCATTGGCCATGATAGCAGCATCGGCCTGCGTTTCCTGTTTAGAAGACATGGTTGGAAAAGAGGACATGGAAGGCATGATTGGTTCTGAAGGCTCCATTGATGGCTCTGAGGTACCTGAAGGAGGGTCTGAAGGCAATACCAATGCAGGAAAGCTGACTGCCGGTGAATGGCGTGATCTTGACAACTGGAACTTCTGGAGCGGACTCATGCTGAACCAGGATTCCGCACAGTCTTATTCAGAATACAATTCATACTGGCAATTCTACACCGGTAACAGGGTTGCAGTCAAGACAGTATCAAGTACAGGCAAACCTGTGGTAGGGGCCTACATTGTCCTAAAAAAGGGAAATGAGGTGATCTGTGAGACACGCACCGACAACCGTGGACGTGCCGAGTGCTGGGTGAATCTGTTCACAGGCCAGCAGATTCCGGAAGAAGAGCTGTCAATCAGCATTGACGGCGTTGACATGCCTGGCAGAATCAGAGTCATGGACTGGAAGACAGACCGATTCCTTGACGGACAGTCAGATGACCAGATTCTGTTCAATGGATACCTTGTAGATCAACGTCCTGAGAGCAACGATGTTGACATTGCCTTCATAGTCGATGCTACCGGTTCCATGTCAGATGAGTGACCTGGTAGATATCATCGGCAAAGTTGGAAACGGCTCTTCCCGGAACATTCGCACAGCAGCGCTGATGTACCGTGACGAAGGTGACGACTATGTAACAAGAGTAAGCAACTTTGCAGATGTCAAGAGCACATCCAATTTCATCTCAGAACAGAATGCAGCTGGTGGCGGTGACTACCCTGAAGCTGTCCACACTGCACTTGAAAAAGCTCTACAGAGTCTTTCGTGGAATGCCGATGCCCATACGCGTCTGGCATTCATGCTGCTCGATGCCCCAGCGCACCATAATGATGAGGTAATAGCCAGCCTGCACAAACAGATTGCATCGTTCGCAAAGGCCGGTATCAGAATCATTCCGGTAGCTGCCAGCGGAGTGGACAAGGCTACGGAGTTCATGCTGCGCTATTTTGCCATTGCTACCGACGGAACATATACCTTCCTGACAAATCATTCCGGAATAGGAGGTGACCACATAGTCCCGACAATCGGAGACTACAAGGTTGAGCAACTTAATGAACTGATAGTCCGCCTAATTACGGAATTTATAGAATGACAGAAGGAATTATTTACAAAACACATAATACAACAACGAGAAAGAGCAGATTAACAGAATGGGCATTCTGCCTGGTTGCTGCAGTCGGCATGATGCTCACATCATGCACACAGAAAGGGGAACAGCTTGAAGGTTTCCACATCAAGCGCGGCACAAACCTGAGTCACTGGCTCTCACAGAGCCGGGTTCGTGGAGAAGCAAGGAAGAACCATATCCAAGAGGATGATTTTGCCCGTCTTGAGGAGCTGGGATTTGACCACGTACGTATTCCTATTGATGAGGAGCAGTTCTGGGACGAACAAGGCAACAAACTGCCTGAGGCATGGGAGCTGCTGACCAATGCGCTTGACCTGGCCCGCAAGCACAATATCCGTGCAATTGTTGACCTTCACGTAATCCGCAGCCACAACTTCAACGCTGTCAACGAGGGCAAGACCAACACGCTGTTCACTGATGAGGCTGCCCAGCAGAGCCTCATCAACATGTGGTACCAGTTGTCCGATGCCCTTAAGGGATACAGCACGGACTGGGTCGCATACGAGTTCATGAATGAGCCTGTTGCCGATGAACATGAGCAGTGGAACCAACTGATTGCCAAGGTACACAAAGCTTTGCGCGAACGTGAGCCTAACCGCACACTTGTCATCGGCTCAAATCGCTGGCAGGGCCACGAGACCTTCAAGTACCTGCGCGTCCCAGAGGGCGATCCAAACATTATCCTGTCATTCCACTACTACAATCCTATGCTCCTGACACACCGTGGCGCCAGTTGGACTCCAATAGGCAAATACAGAGGGGACATCAAATACCCTGGTGTAATGATTACAGAAGAGGATCTGGCTCAGGCTCCTGCTGATATTCAGGCAGAACTGAGACAGTATGTTGGAAAGGAGTGGAACCGTGACGTAATCTACAGACAGATGAAGGATGCCATTAAAGTTGCAGCAAAGTACGGCCTGGAGCTCTTCTGCGGCGAGTGGGGCGTTTACGAACCAGTTGACCGTGAGCTTGCATACGCCTGGACAAAGGACATGATCTCTGTCTTCAACGAATTCAACATTGCATGGACAACCTGGTGCTACGATGCCGACTTTGGCTTCTGGGACCAGAGAAAGAATGACTATAAGGACAGAGGACTGATTGATATCCTGATGAACTGATCCTTGACATCGAACGAAAATGGGGACAGGTCTTGAAACGTTTCAAGACCTGTCCCCATTTTCGTCTCTTTTTTGTTTAGAATGCCACCTGCACCTGTGCCTGAAGCATGCTGTAGTTCTTCTCAGCCTGACAGTCACAGCCGGTGTACTGAAGCTGCAGACGGCAGCCCTTATAGAACCAGTACTGAACACCTAAGGTGAAGTTGGTCTGGTCAACCTTCATGTCAACGTTCTTGTCAAAGTAATCATAGCTTGCAATTACGTCAAAGTCCTTCATTACAGGAACAAGAGCGGTTGCATACCAACCCTGACTCTTTGCCTTGCCATCCTTTCCTGACAGATACTCAGCACGCAGGTTGAATGGCTCAGACTTGTATTCAAAGCCTGCAGAATAGCGGTTGCGGGTGTAATCATCGCCAGCGGCAATACCCGGATTGAATGCCGATGCTGCCAGTGCGTGTCCTGTGCCCAGATAGCAACTGGTTACCAGTCTGAGGCCATCCATAGGGCGAATGTCAAGCTTACCTATGAAATCCTTCTCTGTATTGTTGTCAACCTTGTTGATAGGTGCGCCCTGCATCAGGCCAAGGGTATAGACCAGCTTGCTGTCAAGAACCTCACCGAAAACCTCAAGACCCAGGTCACGGCCATACTGGACACCGGTCAGAGGATCACCGCCACATGCGGTAAGCCATGCAATTGACTGGCTGCATACGCTGATCAGCTCCTGCTTGGTAGGAGAGAGCTGGTTCTCAAGAGAGAAGCCGTGCTTGAACTGACCAAAGCGAACATTCAGCTGCTTTCCGTCACTGATGCGGTATGAAGTGAAGAACTCCTGTGGAACACTTGAAAAGTCGTGCATGAAACGGAAACTCCAACGGTCAGTAATGTTTCCGTTTACCCAGAAGAGTACACGATACAGTTTATATGTGCTCACGTCACCGCTCTGCTGGTTCTGATAGTTGTAACCGGCCTGAGCATAACCATGAAGATCAAAACGGTCTGTCATTGGCTTTGACCAATCGGTCTGGCCCTGTGCCATCATGGCACCTGGCAGCATTACAGCAGCTGCCAGAAATAGTTTCTTCAAGTTCATTCTATATTACTTTTTAAAGCATTCAAACATTCTGTCAACCATGTCTGAAGGAAGTTTCCTTGTGAACAGGCTGACAACAGGAACTACAACAAATCCACCAACCATGGCAATGGCTCCGGCGTTGATAGGCGAGATAGGATTGCCGGCAAGCATATTTGCAACGGTCAGACCTACGCCCCATACAAAGCAGGCCCATACGCTGGCCTTTGTAACCTTCTTACTATAGAGTCCCAGCATGAACGGAGCCAGAAACGCACCTGCAAGAGCGCCCCATGAGATACCCATCAGCTGGGCAATGAATGTCGGCGGATTCAGGGCAATCATCAGTGACAGCGCAATGAAGAATACAATCAGCACACGCATTACAACCACCTTGCGCTTCTCTATGTTACGACTTACAGTCTCATCAATCTCGCCGGACTTGACCTCACCGTTCTGGCTCTTCTTGTCACGGTAGATAAGATCAAGCGTCATTGTTGAAGAAGAGGTAAGTACAAGCGATGCCAGTGTTGACATTGATGCACTGAGCACCAGCAGTACAACCAGCGCAATCAGCCAGTCGTCAAGATTGTTGCCAAGCATGCCCGGCACAATGGCGTCAAAGTCAAGACGGCCGTTTGGCAGGGTAGGAGGAACGCCGAACAGACGGCCGAATCCGCCCAGGAAGTAGCAGCCGCCACTGATTACAAGGGCAAACACGGTACTGATGATTGTACCGCGGCGTATTGCGCTGGCATCGGTAATGCTGTAGAACTTGCCCACCATCTGTGGAAGTCCCCATGTACCGAGTGACGTAAGCACTACAACGCCCAGCAGGTTCCATGGATCAGGACCAAAGAGCGATGCAAACTTGCCGTTCACGGCAGCATCGGCATCGCTTGAAAGAGCAGCCATCTTGCTGACACTCTCTGCCAGACCGCCCTGTGACTTGAGCACAGCAGCAATTACGGTAACAATGCCAAAAAGCATGATGATTCCCTGTATGAAGTCATTGATGGCAGTAGCCTTGTAACCGCCCAGGATTACGTAGAAGGCTGTAAGAACGGCCATTATGATTACACAGTACTGGTAAGGAATTCCGAATCCCATCTCAAACAGTGTAGAGATACCTTTGTAAACACCTGCTGTGTAAGGAATCAGGAACACGAATGCAATGATACTGGCCACAATGCGCAGATTCTGGCTGTCATAGCGGGTACCAAAGAAGTCAGGCATGGTGCGGCTGCCAATAGCCTGGGTCATCTGCTTTGTACGCTTTCCCAGTATCAGCCATGCCAGAAGTGAACCGATGATGGCATTGCCCACACCGATCCATGTACTTGAAAGGCCGTATTTCCAGCCAAACTGGCCGGCATAGCCTACAAAAACCACGGCACTGAAATAACTGGTACCGTAGGCAAAGGCCGAGAGCCATGGTCCTACATTTCGTCCGCCAAGGACAAAACCATCAACGCTCTGGGTCTGCTTCTTTGAGTAGATACCTACACCGGTAAGTACCGCAAAGAAAATCAAAACAAGTAGTATTTTAATCAACATATTACATTAGGTTTTCAAATGGATATTCCTTCTTCAGACGATATGCAAGACCTGTCATGACAGCCAGAAGCTCATTGTTCTGGTTGAAGACCTTGATATCGCAATATGGAAGTTTGTGATGGTCATACAGTTCCCTGCACTCTGCCTTCACGGTATCACCCAGCTGGGCAGACTTCAGGAACGTTATCGTGTTGGAAATGCCAAGAGTCAGGATTCCGTGACAATTGGCAACCGCTGCAAAAGCAAGATCTGCCAGAGTGTACATGACACCTCCCTGGCAGACACCGGCACCGTTCAGGTGTCGCTCCTCAACGACAAGAGAGGCTACGGCATAACCCTGGCCAATCTCTGTAAGCTGAGCACCGATGCTGTTGGCAAAACGGTCATTCCTGTTCAGACTTTCAAGAAGTGTCATTCTGCAGCAAGTTTCATGAGACAGTCACCTGTCACGATGTTCAGGTTATTGAGGGCTATCACCTCATTTGTCTTCTCCGTGTCATTGGTGCGGAAAATCAGGATTCCCTTGCCATGAACCAGGAAAGAATACATGTAGCTGATGCTTATACCAGCCTCGGCAAAGGACTGAAGCGCATCGGCAGCACGTCCTGGAGCGTTGTCAAGCTCTATAGCATAAACATCACTCAATGTGACACTTATTCCCTGTTCCTTCAAGAGGAGATAAGCCTGACCCGGATTGTCACAGATAATACGGTAAATACCATATTCAACTGTATCACTGATAGTTGAAGCTATTATCTGTATGCCTGATTCCTTAAGCACCTTAAGAACCTTGAGCATTGTTCCGCTCTTGTTCTCAATAAAAACGCTTATCTGATGTATTGTCATGATTCTCTTTCTTTTACTGATAAACCTTTCTCTTGTCAACTACACGCACAGCTTTTCCTTCTGAAACAGGAAGAGTTCCCTTTGGAACCAGTTTCAGATGCGGGGTAAGCAGAATCTCATCCTTCAAGGCGCGTGTCACATCCTTTGAGAGCTGCTGAAGACGGGCATAGTCGTCAGTGAACATCTCTGCTATCTCAACCTCAACCGTCATGTTGTCATTGTCATCATCGGTTGTCAGTGTTATAAGGTAGTTGGAACCAAGCTCCTTGAACTGCATCAGAATCTTCTCAATCTGAATAGGGAAGATGTTCACGCCACGCAGAACCATCATGTCATCAGAGCGACCCTTCATGCGGTCAACGCGCACATGGTTACGGCCGCAAGGGCAGGTGCGTCCAAGCACACGGGTAAGGTCACGTGTGCGGTAACGCAGCAGTGGCATGGCTTCACGGCGGATGCTGGTCAGCACAAGTTCACCGATCTCACCGTCTGGAACCGGTTCAAGAGTCTCCGGATCAACTATCTCTACAATGTAGTAGTCCTCCCAGAAATGCAGACCGTTCTGCTCCTTGCACTCAAAGCCAACGCCTGGACCACACATCTCACTCATTCCGAATGAGTTGTATGCCTTTACTCCAAGCATATTCTCAATACGCTTACGTTGTTCTTCCGAATGAGGCTCGGCACCGATTGCCAGCACCTTCAGCTTGGTATCCTTGCGTGGATCAACTCCTGTCTCCTGCATAACCTCATACAGACGTGTCACGTATGAAGGTACTGCATGAACGGCTGTAGTGCCGAAATCCTTTATGAGCTTTATCTGTCGCAGTGTGTTTTCGGCTGCAGCAGGCACAGTGAGCATACCCAGACGCTCAGCACCATACTGGAAGCCAAGTCCTCCGGTGAACATACCATAACCCGATGAGTTCTGGAATACATCCTCAGGACGGAGTCCTACCATCCACAGGTTTCTGGCAACCTGGTTTGCCCATTCGTCAAGGTCATTCTGTGTGTGCAGGATAACCGTTGGATTGCCGGTTGTACCGCTAGACGAATGCAGGCGCACGCAATCCCTCAGGTCACAGCACGCCAGGCCAAAAGGATAACTCTCCCTGAGGTCTTGCTTTGTCGTGAATGGAATCTTACGAACGTCAGCAACACTCTTGATGCTTTCAGGAGTCATTCCCGCCTCATCAAGACGTTTCTCGTACATCGGATCCTTCAGGCATCGCGCGACGGTCTCCCTCCGCCGCCC
>JAKSIY010000089.1 GCA_024398535.1 Bacteroidaceae bacterium | reverse complement strand
GTGGCCGATGCAATACGCGCCATTGCCAATTACGGTGGCCAGCGCAAATATGAATATGACTATAAGGGCGTGAACAGCCGTATGGATGAGATTCAGGCAGCGGTGCTGCGTGAAAGGCTCAGGTTCCTAGATGAAGACAACAACAGGCGCAAGGAGATTGCTTCTGCGCTGATTGACGGCATTGATAACCCATCTGTGAAACTGCCTTCTGTTGACGGGAGGGACAATGTTTGGCATATCTTTCCGGTGCTGTGCAAGGAGAGAGAAGCGTTCATGGCTCATCTTGAGAAGTGTGGGGTAGGGTCGCTGATCCATTACCCGATTCCAATTCACAGACAGAAGTGCTATGCGGAATATGCATCGCTCTCTTTCCCTGTGACTGAGGCCATATGTGCGGCCGAGGTCAGCCTGCCATGCAATCCGACAATGACGGATCAGCAGGTTCAGGAGGTTATTGACGCAGTCAACTCATTCTGTCCACTCCTGTGACGAAGAGGGTTTTCCCTTCAACTCTGAAGTGAACCTCAAATCCAGCAAAACTGAATCCGTAGATCCTGTCCGGATCATCCTGGTAGTGTGGCCTTGGATCCTGCTCCAGTATTCCTATGAGTGATGCGACCTTTCCGGCCGGCATCTTTTTCTGCACCTCCTGGGGCATGACCACGGTGAGGGTTGAGAATTCAACCGCGTCGGTGAAGCCGGCTTTGGCATCGGGATGACTGTCGGTGTAGGGAATGTATGGCTTGATGTCGTATATAGGTGTGCCGCTCATGAGGTCTGCGCCGGATACGTGGATGACAGGGCCGTCTGGGGTGTCAAAGTCAATTCCCTCAATTCTTACGCATGACAAGCCAATAGGGTTAGGCCTGAATGGAGAGCGGGTGGCAAAGACTCCCATGCGGGTGTTTCCGCCCAGTCTTGGAGGACGCACGGTCGGTGACCAGGTACTTCTTTTTGCCTCAGAGAACTCCCATATTATCCAAAGGTGGGTGAATCCTTCAAGACCACGAAGGGCATCGGCATTCCGGTATTGTGGTGAGAATATGATGTCTGCCCTGAGTTCCTTGACTATTCCGCTCTGGCGTGGTATTCCGAACTTGGTGGGAAAATCGCTCCTTATGACTGCTATCGGTTCCATTTCTGACTGGTTTGTGACAGCGAAAGTAGAGAAATTTTGCTAAGTTTGCTAGTTACAATGTACCATAAGTTGGAAATGAAAGGAAGAAAAATATATAAAGCGCTGGTGCTCATGCTGTTTGCATGTGTCAGAGTGTTTGCTTTGACGCCCGATGCTCGGCATCTTCTGGTGGACCGGAATCTGCAGGCGTCGGCAGATTTCTGTTTCAGAAGCCTGACGGAAGCGCTTGAACATGTTGCTGACGGTACTGAGTCCGATCCCATGAATATATATATTGCTCCTGGAGTCTATTGGATGGATGATCCTGATGACCCTGAGGTAAGACGCCCGGACAGCGGTGGAAACACTCCGTTTGCAGTGACGGTGAACTGCCGGAACCTGCATCTGACAGGTCTGGGAGAGAATCCGGAAGATGTGGTGATTGCGGTGAACCGTGGCCAGACGCAAGGCGCCATTGGCAACTACACGATGTTCATGATCAACGGTGACGGGTTTGAGGCCAGCAACATTACATTCGGAAACTATTGCAACGTGGACCTGGATTATCCATCGGATCCGTCGCAGAGCCGTTCAAGGCGTGCGGATGCCATAGTGCAGGCCCAGATAGGAATCTGCAATGGTGACAGATATCATTTCAGAAACTGCCGGTTCATAAGCCGTCTGAACCTGTGCCCTTTTGTCGGTGGACGCAGGACCTTGTATGAGAGCTGCTACTTTGAATGTACGGACGATGCCATGAATGGGGAGTGCGTCTATCTGGACTGTGACTTTACTCTGTTCAGTTCAAAACCTATATATGGGACTGCCCGTGGTGGAGCCGCATTCCTGAACTGCCGCTTCAATTCACGTGTGAGCGGTATCCAGTACCTGACAAAAACCAGCGGTCAGGTGGCTCTTGTTGACTGCGATTTCTACGGTGATTTCAGTGGTCTGGAGTGGACACCTTCTCCAAAGGTTTCACTGCGATGCTATCAGGCTGGTGTCAGATGGAACGGACAGGATTTTGTCGTTTCTGAGGATTCTGACAATACAGTTGAGATGGAGGGCCAGGATATTCTGGATGCATACAGCTTTGAGTACGATGGCAAGACGTATTACAATGTCTATAACCTTGTTTCTGGAAAGGATGGGTGGGACCCGACAGACCAGAAATCATTGGTGGAAAGGGCGTCTCAGGCTCTGGGAAGGCCCCTGGCAGATATTCCTGTCTATCTGCAGGTCATGCCGGAACGGGCGTCTATGACTACGGGAGAAAGTCCTGTCGGCTTCAGCGTCCGTGCCGGGCTTCATGATGGAACTCCGTCCGGACTGGGATTCCTGGGCTGGACTTCAATGTCGGGAAATATCCGGATTGATGACACTTCTGATGATGCCTGTCTGGTTTCATCGGTAATTTCAACTGACTATCCTGAGAGCATCGGGCTTCTGGCCGTGACTGATCTTGGACTTGAGGCGGCATCGGAAGTTACCGCAATACCGGCAAGGCTGGATCCGCCGCATATCATAAATGGACCAATCCTGTCAAAAGAGGGACGTGACTGGAGGCTTGACTATCTGATGGAACTGGACGGCCACGAAGAGATTTCACGCATAGACTGGTACAGATGCATTGAGCCGGATGGTACCGATGCCATTCTTGTGAGTGCAGCAAACGGTGCTCCGTTCAATCAGATTTACCGTGCAAGGAAGGGTGATGCCGGGTGCTACCTGAAAGCAGTCGTGTGGCCTCAGAGTGTAAGGAGTCCCGAGGGCAGTCCTGTGGAAATTGTTTCAAAACGTCCTGTGTCAGGAAGGAGTGACAAGGGAAAGGAGAAGCGGCTCAGAGAGGATTTTGTCCATTTTCCAACGGTGAATCAGCCATACATGCTGCCGGGAACATGGACTGTTGACGGATATAAGCCGGAAGATACAAAGGAGTACAACTGGCGCGTCTCTTCTGACAACTGGTATTATGGAACTGCTGTTGACGGTGCTGTGGGGCGGGGATTGGTCCAGAAGAGCAGAGGTGCAAGGATCATGTACACTCCGCTGTCGCACAAGTACGGAAACATGAGAGTCTCACTGGCGGTTGATCCGTGCAAGACTGCAGGGCAGGGATTCGGAAGTGCCACCGGACAGTATATGGATGTATTCATAAAGATGGATACAAGGACAATGACCGGGTATGCACTGAGGGTGGAACGTACTCCAGAACATGACCGTGCAGTGGAATTTGTGCTTGTCAGGTATGATGACGGAATTGTAACGCGTCTTACGGAACCTGTGGTTTCTGAGACTTTCAGGACTGGCTGCAGGATTGACCTTAAGGTAAGGAAAAACCGCTTCTCAGTGACGGCTCTAGATGTGGAACTGGAGTGCCAGATTGAGAAGAATGATTTCGGAGGCACCGGTGTTTTACTGACCGGAACTGCCGGTTCCAACGCAATAATGCTTCATTCAATTGATGTAGAGTGGAAATGAGAATACGTCTGGCTGCAATTCTGATGGCGCTTCTGAGCGTGACCGGGTGTCACAGGGAGGGTGAGTATCTGTCACTCTGTCTTGATGCCTACTCGGCTTATGACCGCATGGAGTATGCCGATGCAGCCCGCAGTTTCCGTACCGTGCTGGATGGCAGTGCAGACCATCTGCTGTGGCTTGCTGCCGATGTAGGAATGATGGAACTGTGTCAGCGTGTTTCGGACAATATCTCGTTCTATGAATACCGTAATGATGCCCTGTTTGAAATCCACGGCATGCGGCAGGAAGCGGCCACTCTCAATGAGGAACAGATGGGGGCTGTATTGAGACATGAAGCCCGGCTCAGGATGGCATCGGCCAGGTATTATCAGGAACTGGCACAGCCGGAGATGGCGACCCGGGAGTTCCTGAAGATTGATGATGACGTGCTGCGTCAGGACACAGCGTTGCTGGCCATGTGGTACTGGCTGCGTGGCAAAGGGGTAGGCGGAGAACAGAATGATCTGGAAGAGAGACTGCATGACCTTAATACGTCGCTGAAACTTGGTACGATGTCCGGAAATACATACCAGTGTGCGCTTGCAAGGCAGGCCATGGCAGAGATGCAGGCTGATGATCTGCTGGCTCTTGAGGCGCTGCAGGCATTCCTGCATGACGGATACATGCTTCAGGTCATTGAGACCTACTGCATACTGGCTCAGAATGCAATTTTCAGGCAGGAGTACCAGACGGCTCTTGACTGGCTGGCCAAGACGCTTGACCTGCTGAACGACAATCTCCGCAACAATTATGAAAGACCGGACATTCCTTTGCTGAGCCAGTTCCGTGAAGATGGTCTGGTGGTTGAGAACCTGTGGATTGAGTATGCGCCGATGGCGGCTGTGCCGGAGTGCATGAGCCGTATCAGGGAGCTGATGAGTCTGGCCTATTCCGGTCTGGATGACAAGGTGGCATCGGACTACAACCGCAACGTCTTTCTGGAACTGCAGAAGTCAATCAGGCTGGACAGAAGGTATGAGGCCAGGACAAAACTGCTGAACAAGACTCACAGACGGCTCAACCTGACATTGAATCTGGTGGTGGTTCTCATTCTGCTTTCACTGGTACTTTTTGTGCTGATGAACCGCTATCTGAAGCGCAGTAACCGGGAGTATTCAGAGAAGACCCGTAGCCTGATGGATCAGCTGATAGCCATGCTTTCTGCCGATGAGCCCGATGATTCTGCCATGCCTGACGGGCTGGCGCCGTTTGTCGGGACTGCGCTCAGGAAGGCCCGTACCATGGACAGCATGGAGCAGCAGCGTCGCATCATGGAAAAGCAGCGGTGGATTCTTGAAAAGAAGGAAAGGGAGAGTGTCCGACAGAATCTGATGCGAAAGACCAGCTTCTCTGTGGTGGCAGACTGCCGTCCGCTGATTGACAGGATGCTGGCTGAAATCAGGCATCTGCCTCAGGTGCAGTCTGAGAAGGAACATGCTGAAAGACTTCAGTATATAAAGGAGCTGGCATCGGGAATAAACAGCTACAATGATATTCTTACACGGTGGATTGGAACAAACCGTGGGCTGGTTGACCTGTCTGTCGAGAATTTTGAACTGGACGGACTGTTTGAGGTGATACGCCATGGTGAACGCTCGTTTGCGCGTGACGGAATAGCTCTTCAGGTACATGAGACCGATGCGGTGGTCAAGGCAGACCGCGCGTTGACCCTTTTCATGATTAATACTTTGACAGACAATGCCCACAAGTTTACTCCTGCGGGCGGATCTGTTACCCTGAGCGCCCAGACAAATGCCGATTTCATTGAGATTTCTGTAAGCGATACCGGTGCTGGAATGACTCAGTCCGAGGTTGAAAGTATCCTGAACGACAAGGTATATCATGCGGAACTTATCGGTGCCGGCGATGAGGCTGTTGCCCGCAGAAAGGGCAGTGGATTCGGACTCATGAACTGCAAGGGAATCATAGAAAAATACCGTAAGAGCGGTGATTTCTTTGCCTGCTGCGCATTTGGCATTGAAAGCAGTAATGGAAAAGGAAGCCGTTTCTGGTTCCGTCTGCCAAAGGGCGTCAGGCGGAATCTGGCTGTGATTGCCGTCATGCTGATGAGCTTGGGCGGTGCACATGCTCAGGTGGCCAGCTCTGATTCCCTGCTGGTAGAGGCTTACATCTTTGCGGAGAACGCCTATCAGATGAATGTCCAGGGGGAGTATGGACTTGCTATAGAATTTGCCGACTCGGCCATAGCAAACCTGAACCGTGACAGAATCCAGTGGAAGGGGGCCGATGCTGACACCATGGCGTTGCTGTCCGATGCCGCTCCGGCTGAGATTTCATGGCTTTCTGAGGGATTTGCCACAGATTATGAAACCGTGCTATGGCTTAGGAACGAGATTGCCGTAGCTGCCCTGGCTCTGCATGAGTGGGACCTGTATTATTACAACAATGATGCCTACCTGAGACTTTTCAGAATGTACTATACAGAGAATGAAATTGCCAACGACAGCTTGGAACTGCAGCGCTCCAACAGTCATCTGACAATTGCGATCATGCTGTCACCGTTACTGCTTAAAGAGGTCACGCTGGTGTGGTTCCTTCTCTACATAAGACATCAACTCAAGTACAGAAGTGATCTGCTTCTGCTGTCTGATGCAATAAAAGTGATATCTGATTCCTGCGTTCTTGATGAGAATGAGGATGTTCATGATGTTCTGGAGCGAGTGGTGAATGCGCTGCTGCCGGTACTGAGGCAGCTCATGCCGGTAGATGGACTGGCGCTGTCTGTGCCTGGGCAGGGTCGCGTCTGTCAGGCATCGGCCGGTGATGCACCTGCCGGTCCTGAATTGTGTCAGACACGCATTCCGCTGGTGGCCGATGCCGATGGTGGAACGGTCAGCGTGGGAACGCTTGGATTGCAGGTTTCTGAGACCATTCCTGATTCCGATGAGGCAATCGTCAACATGATTGCCAGATATCTGGGTGTAATGCTGTATAACTGCGTTGAAAAGCCGGCTCAGGGTTTCAGCAGCCTGGAACAACTGCGTGACCAGGCAGAGAGAACCAGCTATGAGATGCAGCGACTTCATGTCAGGAATATGATATTGGACAACTGCCTTTCAACCCTGAAGCATGAGACGGTCTGGTATCCGAACAGAATCCTTCAGATAATATCAAAAGAGGGCGGTGAATACGAGGATCTTCTTCAGACCGTAACCTTTTACCGTGAGATATTCGGTGTGCTCAGCCAGAATGCCCAGCGTCAGGTGGACGGCAATATTCTTAGATTAAGTCGGGTGACTGTGGATGGATTGACCTGTATGGCAGATCCTGTCATGTTCCAGATTCTTCTGGATAGTCTGGAGGATGCGGGCAAGTCTCTTTTCTCTGTCACAGACACGGACCTGACTGTGATGAGGGACGGCGCTTTTGTCCGTTTCATCATGGATTTCGGGCATGTTGACGGCGTCTCAGATGCCCAGCACATGTTCTCTCCGCTATGGGCAGAAGATAACCGTCTGCTGGTTATGTGCAGGCAGATAATTCGTGAGCATGACGAGGCGCTTAATCATCCCGGATGCCGCATAAATGCAGAAATTGACAAGAACGGAAACCTGTGTATCTGGTTTACGTTACCATTTGTAGAAGATAAAAACTGATAAGATATGGATAAGTACAGAGTCATTGTAGTTGAGGACGTCTCACTTGAACTTAAGGGAACGTTATCTATCCTGAAGGCCGAGGTTCCTGAGGCAGAGGTTGTAGGTACAGCCATGACAGAGCAGGAGTTCTGGCCATTGGTGGAAAGTACCCCGGCAGACCTGGTACTGCTTGATCTGGGACTGGGCGGATCTACTACGATAGGAGTGGATATCTGCCGCCGTCTGAAGGCTGGAAATCCGCAGATGAAAGTCCTGATTTTTACCGGTGAAATCCTTAATGAAAGGCTTTGGGCCGATGCTCTGGATGCCGGTGCTGACGGCATCGTCCTGAAGACCGGAGAGCTGCTGACACGTAATGAAGTGGTGACGGTTATGTCTGGCAGACAGATGGTTTTTAATCAGCCTATTCTTAAGAAAATAGTTGACAGATTTAAACGCTCTATACGTGAAGAGGACCAATATAGAAATGCAGTTCTCATGTATGATATTGATGAGTACGACGAGCGTTTTCTGAGGCATCTGGCACTTGGCTATACAAAGGATATGATCAGCGAATTGCGCTCTATGCCATTCAGCAGCAAGTCTCTTGAAAAACGTCAGGCAGATCTGGTCTCTAGGCTGTTTGCCGGTGAAGAGACTCGTGGAATCAATGTGACACGCCTTGTGGTACGTGCTATAGAACTGCACATAATCAATCCTTCAAAGTTGGAGGCTGATGAGTAAAATATTTAAACATATTCCCCATCCGGCCGTTGTCTGTCTGATTCTGCTGCTGACGGTGCTGATAGTCTCATGGATAGGAAGTGTCTATGAGGTTACCAGCAACCTGCTTGACTACCAGGGCATGCGCTGGTTCCTGAGAAGTGCAGGGACCTGCATCAACGATGCTCCTGTGGCTGATTCCCTGCTTCTTCTGATGGGATTGGGAATCCTGTCGGGCAGTGGTCTTCAGGATGCTTTGCGGTCACTCTTTGCGGACAGAAAGAGTCTGTCATACCGTAAGCGATATGCCTTGATTCTGTCGTTGATTCCGCTGGTTCTGCTCCTTTTCATGGTGTTTTCCGGGCTTTTTCTTGGCAACATGGTGTTGCTGGGAATAACCGGTGGGCTGGAGGACAGTCCCTTCCTGATGGCCGGCTTCTTCTTTGTTTTCCTGTTGCTTGCCCTTCCATCCGTGACATTCGGGCTGGCATCGGGAAATTTCCAGAAAGGATCGGATATTGTGGCAGCATTGTGTGTACTCCTGAAATGTACTCCTTCCTATCTGATTACGCTGTATGTGGCCTCTCTGCTCCTGTGCTGCGTTGATTACTGCGGTCTGGCCAGTCTGGTGGGATTAGGCAATGCTGGTATGAAAATGGTCTCAATTGTAATATATTGGTTGCCATTGGCGCTCATCCTGATAGATAATAAGCGGAAATAACACGATTTTTTTTGCAATCTATAAAAATACCTTTAAATTTGCACCCGCTTTAAGCGATGGTTCGGTAGCTCAGCTGGATAGAGCAACAGCCTTCTAAGCTGTGGGTCTT
>JAKSIY010000088.1 GCA_024398535.1 Bacteroidaceae bacterium | reverse complement strand
CTGAGTTACCGGCATTGATAGCAGCATCGGTCTGGATGAATGCCTCAACGCCATTGGCACCAAGCGAACGTGCCTTGGCAGAAACGATACCTGCTGTGACCGTTGCACGGAGGTTGAAAGGATGACCTACGGCAAGAACCCACTCGCCTATCTTGAGGTCATCAGAATTACCCATTGGAATTATAGGAAACTCGTCACCCTCAATCTTGATCAGAGCCAGATCAGAACCTGGGTCTGCACCGACCAGACTTGCCTGGAAGGTACGGGTATCATTCAGGGTAACCTCAATCTCATCAGCACCCTCAATCACGTGGTTGTTGGTCACGATATAGCCATCCTTTGTAAGAATTACACCAGAGCCATAACCCACCTGCGGCTGAGTACGTATCTGACGCTGACGTGGCTGTCCGTTGCCAAAGAAATAATCAAATATGTCCGGCATCTCCTGGACGGTCTGTGTCTTGCTGTTTACGGTCGATTTGATATGTACCACACCGTGAATGGTCTTCTCTGCTGCAACCGTCAGGTCAACAGGCTGACCAGAGACCTGATTTCCACCGGCTGTAGGCATTGTATAATACGCCTGAGGACCAGGTACGGCAACAACTTCTGCCTTGCCCGATGCCTTTGTGGCAATCACCTTTGCTGTCACTCCTGCTACTACTGAGCAGCATGCTACCAAAGCTACTGACTGAGCCAATTTTTTAATTGCTGTTTTCATAACTTAGTTTATCTTCTGTGTTAATTATCAGTTTGTGTTTAACATTTACGACATCAAATATAGACAAGGTTTTTACCAATTGTACTCACATTAAGTCCAATTTGTCCAAAATTAACAATTAAATCTCCGCATTAACAAATCGAAAAGATTATAATTATCAAAAACACAACTAACGAAAGCAGAGGCCCCGAACCCGGAGCCTCTGCCATACAGTCATGTCATGCCAGTCCGTCACAGGCTGGCAGTATTGTCAGAATCCAAAGATCTCATCAAGAGAAATCTGCCTTACAGGTCCAAGAGTCCTGAGGAAATCCATATCCATTCCAGAAGCATCGCCAAGAAGACCATATATATAGGTACGTCCCTTGACCCACTTCTGCTGGCATGCAACCAGATCATCCATTGTCAGGTCTGCCAGATGCTCATAAATGTACTTGTCGATAGGCTCTGTCAGACCAAGCTCACGTGCGCTGAAGTAGCTGTTCAGTACAGCACGTCCATTGACACGGGTTGTTCTGAGAACAGACTCAAGACCTGCCTTAGCAATCTGGAAGGACTTCTCTGACTCAGGCATATCATTGATGATAAGATCAAATGCCTCAACTGCATCCTTCAGCTTGTCATTCTGCGAACCGATTCTTGCGTAGAAGCAGTATGTACCCTCAAGAGTGCTTGGCTCAGAGAGCATCGCACCGGCGCTGTATGCAAGGGCACGTGCCTCACGCATCTCCTGGAATACAATTGTATTCATGCCACCGCCAAAGTACTCATTGAAGAGTTCAATTGACGGAGCATCCTCAAGTGAGAAGTGCTCACCACGGTTGGAATACTGCGTATAGTTGAACTGACGCTGGTCATAAGGAGCAATATAAACTGCAGGTTCAGTAACCTGAACCATTTTTGGATACTTTCTGGTCAGAGGAGCAAGAGTCTCTGCGATATTATGATTCTGAGCCAGCATATCCTTGACCTCAGACTCAGATGCAGGGCCATAGTACATGACTTCATGGGCCAGGTTCATCATCTCCCTTACCTTTGAGAGCAGTTCCTCAGAAGTGATGCTCATCACCTGCTCATTTGTCATGGTTGTAGCCTTGACGTACTCTGGACCATACATAAGGTATGAACTCAGCGCACTTGAGCAGGATCTCTGGCTCTGCTTAGCCATAAGACGCGATGTCATCTCATCGGCCTTCAGGTTTGCCAGGACATCCTCATCAGGAACAGCATTCATGATAAGCTTCTCAACAAGCTGCAGGTCCTTGGAAATATTCTCAGCAAGACCGGTAATGGTATATGAAGAGATATTGGTACTTGCAGAGAATCCATGGTTGCAGGCAAGCTTGTACTCCTCAAATGCAAGTTCCGATGCAGACATGTCAGAAGTACCAAGATATGACAGATAATCAAATGCCATACCCAGAGCAGGATCATCCATGATACCACGATTGAAGCGGAATACAAGGTTTGCCACATCGTTTGTCTCATTCTTCTTGTAAACGACCTCAACGTCAGATTTTGACTTGAAGGTTGAGAGATCCTTTGAATAGTCAACAAACACAGGTTCAATCGGCTTGACCTGACTCTCCATGATCTCTGTCAGGAACTGGCTCTGCTTGTCACGGTTGGTTGCAATCGGAGTAATCTCAGGAGCCTCAATCTTCTCATTCTTTGGATTCTTACCCTGACGCTTGTAAACCAGCGCATAGCTGTTCTCTCCAAGATAAGTGTTAGCCCAGTCAACGATATCCTGCTTGGTGATCTTTGAGATACGGTCCAGCATACCAACCTGGTCAGCCCAGCTGCGTCCATTCACGAAAGCATCGACAAACCTGTTTGCTCTCTGCGAGTTAGACTCAATTGAGCGCATCTGGCGAAGCTTGTAGTTGGCAATGGCAGCCTTCACAAGGTCCTCATCAAAATCACCGGCGCGAAGCTTGGCAATCTCAGCAAGCAGAATGTCACGGACTTCTGTCAGAGTCTGTCCCTCCTTTGGATAGCCCTGAAGAATAGCCTCGCAATAATCGGTACGGCCGTAATTTGAGGCACCAGCATCAAGAAGCACCTGCTTCTGATTCACGTCCTGATCAAAAAGGCCGGCCTGTCCATTGTAGAGAACACTCATTGCAATTGGGATGATGTCAGAAGCTGGATCCTTCTCACCCGGCAGACGCCATGAAATCATGACGAACTCAGACTCTGTTCCATAGACATTCTTCTCTACAGGTCTGGTAATCGGTGCTTCATCCTTGTACGTAAACTCCGGCAACGCAGGATTTGGCTCCCAGTCACCGAAATACTTCTCAATAATCTCTACGAACTGATCCGGGTCAAAGTCACCGGAAACGCAGATAGCCACATTATTTGGAACATAGTATGTAGCCTTCTGCTTCTTGATTGCAGAAATCTGCGGGCTCTTCAGATGCTCAGATGTACCGATGATAGCCTGAAGACCGTATGGATGATTCTTGAAAAGCACTGAATCAATAGCAATCATTGCATTTTCTCCATCATCATTCAGGTACATGTTATACTCCTCATATACAGCCTCAAGCTCTGTATGGAAACCACGGATCACCAGATTCTTGAAACGGTCTGCCTGAACCTTTGCCCAGTTTTCTATCTGGTTTGAAGGAATGTTCTCCTGATAGCAGGTCACATCATTTGATGTGTACGCATTAGTACCCTGGGAACCAATCTGAGCCATCAGTTTGTCATACTCATTAGGAATAGCTATGAGCGATGCCTGATAACTGATTGAGTCTATCTGACGGTAAATGGCTTTGCGCTCAACAGGATCTGTCGTCTTCTTGTAAACGTCAAACAGGGCCTCAATCTGGTCAAGCAGAGGTTTCTCTGCCTCATAATCAGAAGTACCGAAGGACTCAGAGCCCTTGAACATGATGTGTTCCAGATAGTGTGCAAGACCGGTATTATCAGATGGATCATTCTTTCCACCAGAACGTACGGCAATGTAGGTCTGGATTCTGGGCTCGTCCTTATTCACGGTCATATAGACCTTAAGTCCGTTGTCAAGAGTGTAAATCTTGGTCTTCAGAGGATCTCCGGCCACGGTTTCATACTTTTTTGAGCATGAACCAAGCGCAAGCAGCATTACTGCAGCCAACGCAGATACTAGATACTTTTTCATCTTATGATAAATAAACTGTTCTTCTTATTCTTCCGGCAGGAACATCGGGTCCCATGCAGGCAGCATCTGAGGCTTCTGCCTAAGCATGTCCATAATATCCTGCGGTACATACTTCTTCTCTACAACCAGACGGAACATATATTCGTTGAACCACTGGTCAGTCATTATCAGATTTCCATTATAGCCCGATGCTGCACCCCAGCTGTTCTCAACCATCCATTTGCGTGGAGTGTTATTTTCATCAAGATCAACTGCTATCAGAGTCATGGCATGTGAAGAACCGCTGGCATGAGTCTGGATACGCTGTTTCTTATCCATTGGAAATTCCGTATTGAACAGGCTTGCATAATCAAAGTTTGCCAAGTCAGCAGTGCCTTTTGTCCTATCCAGGTACTTATTGACATCGCAAGAGAAATACATGGCAGAACCATCTTTGATTGAACTTATTGCCATTTCCTTGATGCGCTCAATAGGAAGGTTCACATAAAGCCAGTTGTCGCCATCATACACATGACGGTCATACTCTATCTCATAAACCTTGCCATACTCACGTGTAGGATCATTCATGACCATAATATAGTTTCCATTCAGATCAGCACCAACAAACTCATCATAGAACTGTTTTGGAGTATATGTGGCGGTGCTCACGAAATTGCCCTTGCTGTCATACCTTGTCCATTCAAACTCTGTAGGAGGTACGCCCAGACACTCTGCAAGGATTCCGTATATCTCCTTCAGCATCTGCAACTTTGCATCCTGAATTGCAGAACCCTTCAACTCACGCAGTTCCAAGGCATACTGACGGAGTTTCTGTGACAGAATCTTTGCCATTTCAGACGTATTCTCACTCTGATATGTTTCCGGCATGGCAGACTTTGGAACAACTCCATACTTTGTGATCAGATTAGACACGCCAGTAAACTGTCCACCATCGCTGATAGGATTGCTCAAAAGCCAATCAACCTTACGGTCTGTAATGTCAAGATTACGGGTGTCGATTATTGCCTGAAGGAAAAGATTTGACTTCTCAAGCAGGTCATAGAACGAGCAGTAAACCTGTGAGAACTCAAATTCTCCAAGATCATGAGTCTGGATCATCTTTGCACGCAGGACATTGAGACCGGTAAATAGCCAGCATCGTCCGGAAGATTTCTGGTTTGTGATTCCCTTCGTAGGAACTCTGTCAGAAAAATGGGTATCAATCATTGCTGCATTATCAGCATTCATAGCCAGGACAGCAATTGAATTCTGGGCCAAAGCATTCTTGACAGCCTTCTGTGCCGGAGTGCCAGTGTATCCCTGACGAATCTCGTTGAGCATCTCTGATGTTATGCCGCCTTTCTTCTGGGCCATCAGCAAGCCGATGCCAAGCATGAATGCCGCAAAGAGTATGATAAATCTTTTCATATTGTGATATGTATTAATTAAGGTGCAAAATTACAGAAAAGCAGGAAAAATAAGTACTTTTGCATCACAAAACAGTCAGCCGGTCTGTCGCTGCACCCTGTGCAGAGGAAAGTCCGGGCAGCGTAGGGCATTCCACTTCCTAACAGAAAGCTGTCAGCAATGGCAGAGTAGCGCAGAAGAAAACAACCGCCTGCAGCAATGCAGGTAAGGGTGAGAAGGCGGGGTAAGAGCCCACCAGGCCTATGGTGACATAGGGGCTGTGTGCCTTGGAAGCTGCAAGATCATGTATACCGGCGTCAGAGGGCTGCCCGCCCAAGCCGGAGGGTAGATTGCGAGTATCATCTGATACTGAGCCGTTTGGTGACAACCGGTCAAGATTAATGACAGACAGGATTCCCCGAATCCTACAGAACCCGGCTTACAGGCTGGCTGTTTTTTAAACCGCAAAATCATACAGCTGTGAAAAGAATACGTTGTCCAAGATGCGAGCATTACATAACATTTGACGAGACCAACTACAAGGAAGGACAGTCTCTAATGTTTGAATGTGAAGAGTGCAAGAAGAAATTTTCAATCAGGATCGGTGCCGTAAAACTGGTTGCTACCCAGAGGGAAGCAAATGCCAGCACAGAAGTTGAAGACAACGGATTCGGTTCAATCACCGTAGTTGAGAACGTATTCGGATTCCGTCAGTCATACGCACTCCAATTGGGTGACAATGTCATAGGACGCCGCAACAAGGGTGACGAGATAACAATCCCTATTGAGACCACAGACAGAAGCATGGACCGCCGCCATTGCGTCATAACAGTAAAAAAAGAGCAGGACAATTCTCTGTCCTACTCCTTAAGGGATTATCCAAGTCTTACCGGAACTTTCCTTTTCAACAGAATTCTTGGTGACAGGGAGAGAGCTCTCATTGAAGATGGTGCAATCATAACCCTTGGGGCTACCACCATAATCTTTCAGGCCCACGCCGCTGAAGAATAACGTCAAGGTGTTACGACAACAACCTTGAACTTGATATCTGCAATTCTTGGGGCAGCACTGAAGTCTGATGCCTCAATTATGAAAGTGAGACTGCCTCTTGTGTAGTCACAGTAGATATTCTCTGTAAGACCATAGCCTTCATCGTAAGGTATGATGTATGGAAGCTGTGTTTCACCGTTCTTTCCGCAGAAGAATGCTGTCACGAAGCCATCAGCCACTACCCTTTCTGTAATCTCAGGAAAGTCAAATGTCTGATAGATGTAGCATCCTTGTACCCCAGGCTCACCATACAGCTGCCATGAGTTTGCCCTTGCCGTTACATAATAAGCCTTTACATCTGAACCGAAATACTGCTCCTTGATACAGCCTGTCAATGCGAATGTAGTCAGCATCATGGCTGCAAGCAGAAGTCTGAAAACACCTTTTTTCATTATGATCTGCATTTTAATTAAATTGCCATTGATGATTTGGCGCTGTTCTTTGCTCTTGAAAGCTTTAGGGTGATAGGCATAGCAACCTTATACTTGACTGGTGTGCCGTTAAGGGTTGCTGGAGTCCACCTTGGCATAGCCTTGAACACGCGTACCAGTTCCTCATCTACAGATGGCTCCAGTCCTTTCAGGATACCAACGAAAGCCAGATCACCTGATTTCTCAACTGTAAACTCAACTTCAATAGTTCCACTTACACTGCGCTTCTGTGCCTCTGTAGGATAAACGAAATTCTCCATGATGAACTTGTGCATCTCCTGGAATCCGCCCTTATACTCAGGCTGTGTAATAACATCCTTCTTCAGTTCCTCTGACTGTGTCTGAGCATGGGAAACAACTGGCATACAACCCAGAAAAAGTGCAAGAATGAAAGCAAATCTCTTCATTGTCTTATTATTTTTTTTTTTCAATTTTACCTATTTAACATATTTGATATACCCACAAAGAAAGACAGTTAAGTAGCCGCCCTTCTCTTTTAGGTTTTTTTAATCCTTCTGGCGCCTTTCCAGCAACGTAACCACCTCAACATGCTGAGTATGTGGGAACATATCAACTGGCTGAACCTTCATCACCTTGTAGTCTGCATCAAGAAGTGCCAGATCACGGGCCTGCGTGGCCGGGTTACAGCTGACATAGACTATTCTCTTAGGAGCAGCACCCAGGATCACGTCAACGACATCCTGATGCATACCTACCCTTGGAGGATCTGTGATTATCACGTCAGGACGTCCATGCTCCTCTATGAAAGACTCATTCAGGACATCCTTCATGTCACCGGCGTAGAAAAGAGTGTTCTCAATGCCGTTGAGCTCTGCATTCACCTTAGCATCTTCTATTGCCTCTGGAACATATTCGATGCCTATTACCTGCTTGGCTCTTGATGAGACGAACTGGGCAATTGTTCCGGTACCGGTATAAAGGTCATATACAAGTTCATCCTTGTTCAGCCCGGCAAAATCACGGACTACGGAATATAGACGGTATGCCTGACGGCTGTTGGTCTGGAAGAAAGACTTTGGACCAATCTTGAATTTCAGGTCTTCCATGGTCTCGTAGATACAGTCATCGCCGCGATAGACATGAACATCCAGATCCCCGAATGTATCATTACACTTATTGTTGATCACATAGAGCAATGATGTGATTTCCGGGAATTCAGTGGAGATATGCTCCATAAGCCTCATGAACTGTTCCTTCTGGGCAGGAGTCTCAACCTTGGCCTGTACTAGGACCATGATCTGTCCGGTAGTCACTACCCGGACCATCATATCCCTGAGAAGTCCTTCCTGGGAACGCAGGTTTATGAACGGAAGCCCGTTTTCAACCGCATAGGCATAGACGCTGTTACGGATTCTGTTTGTCACATCATCCTGGAGCCAGCATTTCTCAATATGCAGGACCTTGTCAAATGCACCCGGGATATGGAATCCCAATCCTGGCTGCTTACGCTCCTGCTCGGTAACGTCCGGACGGTCAAGCTCCTGCATTTCCTCAAGAGTCAGCCACCTCATGTTGCTGAAAGAGTACTCAAGTTTATTTCTGTAGAACTGAATTTCCTCAGAGCCCAGACACGGAAGAACTTCAGGAAGTTCCACCTTACCTATTCTTGTCAGGGCATCGAAAACCTGCTTCTGCTTGAATCTGAGCTGTTCTTCATACGGAAGGTTCTGCCACTTGCAGCCACCGCAGATTCCGAAATGACTACAGAAAGGCACAGCGCGTGTCTCTGAATATTTTTCAAATCTGACGGCAACAGCCTCAGCATAGCTATGCTTTTTCTTCAGGATTTTCAGGTCCACCACGTCACCCGGTACTACAAACGGGACAAAGATGACAAGATCATCAACCCTAGCCACGGATTTTCCTTCCGCAGCATAATCCGTTATAGTGACGTTTTCTATGATTTTGAATTCCTTTTTCCTCTTAGACATATTCGGGGAATATACATTATTTTCATGCAAAGATAGGGAATTTAACCGTTTGTCAAGCATCAACCTTTTATTTTAAGGTCAATCTTTCAAAAACTTTGTCAAGTGGACATTGCAATATCATCAACTTTAATACTTTTGTATTCCATCTTTGAAACAAACACATTACAAACAATAACTATGACTAAAAGAGTTTACACATTCGGAAACGGACAGGCTGAGGGTAACGCGCAGATGCGTGAGGCTCTTGGCGGCAAGGGTGCAAACCTGGCAGAGATGAACCTTATCGGAGTACCAGTTCCTCCTGGTTTCACAATCACAACAGATTGCTGCAACGAATACTACGCAGTTGGTGAAGCCAAGATAAAGGAGCTTCTCCAGGAAGAGGTCATGGCAGCAGTAGCACACACTGAAAATCTGATGAACAGCAAGTTCGGTTCAGTTGAGAACCCACTTCTTGTTTCAGTACGTTCAGGTGCACGTGCTTCAATGCCTGGTATGATGGATACTATCCTGAACCTGGGTCTGAACGACCAGGTTGCAGAAGGACTTGTAAAGAAGACCGGCAATCCACATTTCGTATATGATTCATACCGTCGTTTCGTACAGATGTACGGTGACGTTGTTCTCGGCATGAAGCCAGTAAACAAGGAAGACATTGATCCATTTGAGGCTATCATTGAGAAGGTAAAGGAAGAGCAGGGCGTAGTTCTTGACAAGGATCTCTCTGTAGAGTCTCTCAAGAAGCTCGTTGAACTCTTCAAGGCTGCCATCAAGGAGCAGACTGGTTCTGACTTCCCTGAGGATCCTATCGTACAGCTCTGGGGTGCTATCTGCGCTGTATTCCGTTCATGGATGAACGAGCGCGCTATCCTGTACCGCAAGATGGAGGGTATTCCAGACGAATGGGGTACTGCAGTATCTGTAATGGCAATGGTATTCGGTAACATGGGTGACACATCAGCTACTGGTGTATGTTTCTCACGCGATGCCGGTAACGGTGAGAACCTGTTCAACGGTGAGTACCTGATCAATGCTCAGGGTGAAGACGTTGTAGCTGGTATCCGCACCCCACAGCAGATTACAAAGATTGGTTCACAGCGCTGGGCTGAGCGCGCTGGCATCTCTGAAGAGGAGCGCGTAGCCAAGTATCCTTCAATG
>JAKSIY010000087.1 GCA_024398535.1 Bacteroidaceae bacterium | reverse complement strand
AGTACAGAAGAGATTGACTTATATATTGCCACTGGAGAACCAATGGATAAAGCAGGTGCATATGGTATTCAGGGAAGAGCTGCCATCTTCATATCAGGTATCTGCGGAGACTATTATAATGTTGTTGGTTTGCCTATCTGCCATCTGACAACCATATTATAGCATTAATCCATGACGGAGAATTTTATTGTATCTCCTTGGTTGAGGAATGTGTATGGCCACAGCGGTATAGAGACGTATGCATTTTTTGTATAGCTCATGACATCCGAGTTCTGGTCATGATAGAATCCAAACTTAACTTCAGAAGAGGAACTGTAGTCAATGGGGCATAGAGAATGTGCCTTGTCAAGTCCCTTTATTTCAAGGACAATGTTCAGATAACCTCCGCTGACCCAATAGCTCTGAATTCCCATAGGATCTTTCTTGATTTCGTGCCCGTCAAAATAGGAGAGTGGCCTTGCAATGCATGAGATGATTTCATTTGTGGATCTCAGTTCTGCGTAGTTGCCGTCATACTCGACATAGGAGCAGATCATCCTGTAGGTTGAATCTGGAGTAAACGTCTCTGAGTCATCTGTAGATCCAGAGATTGTCAATGTCTTTCCATAGTCGTCCCTAAGTCGGCAGAAATGTCCTTCACTGTCTGTATCCAGTGTTACAAAATTGAACACAACCGCATCCACTCTTTCAGGGAAATAATCGCATGAGAGTGTTAACAATGAAACTGCAATCATGAGAAACAGGCGTTCTGCTACTTTCCTTATCATCCGTTCTGATAGTTTAGTTGGTTAATAAGTGGGTTTGCGTACATCTCAAGCATCTTTTTCCTCAGGAAATCCCAGTCAGGATTCTCCAGGTCAATCTTTGCAAGCTGTCCGTCAAGATACTTCTGGAATTTCTTCAGGTCACGGCCGGTGTAGTGTTCCTTGTGTGCATCGGTACCATTGATCATGTCCAGCGCAATGTAGTTACAAGGATATATGCGGTAGCTTCTGAAGATTTCCCTGTCAACGATGCTACATATCTCGTCAAGAATCTGGTTGACAGGCTTGTTGCTGTCTATGGAAAGGATTTCCCCGTCTATGCGGCTGGTCGCTGCAAAGTGAACTCTTCCCTTGTATCCGAAGATTCCGGTCTTCATGTTGACAAGGTCATCGGTCTTGCTCTTCTTGAATGCAGGATTGTCTCTCTTCTGCTGGAACTCCTTTGCTTTCAGCCAGTCACATGGATCATACTCGTAGCTCAAAGCCATAGGTACCAGATGCAGTGAGGCCAGTTTCTCGCAGACGGAGCCTTCACCTGACAGGGCCAGCATCTTCAGCACGCTCTTCTGGGTCCTGTCGTTGGAATCCTTTGCGCGTCCCTCACGTTGGGCCAGCCAGATAGGGTTCTGCTTCTCTGATATGACAAAACGCATGTAATCAGACAGAAGCTGTGAACTTTCAAGCAGTTCCGATGCATGCAGTGACCGTTTCACTATGAAGCTCTTGTTCAGTCTTACTATAGTTCTGATCCATGGCTTGATCAGCAGGTTGTCACCGATACCTATCTCAATGATCCGGCGATGCTTACGTGCCAGAAGAATGCACAGGAAGGCAGGGTCGATTACAATGTCCCTGTGATTTGTTATGTACAGGTTATTCTGCTCCTTCTGCTCATTAAGTCCGGATTGCGACAGACCGTCTGTGCATTTCCATATTACAAATGCTACCAGTTTCTTGATGAAACGGTGCTGAAACTTCTCCTTGGAGTCAATGCCCCGTGTAAGGCGGGAAAGAATTGCAAATGGAATCTTTCCCATCAGCCCTTTGGCCATGGTGCGGAATTCACGGTCTTTGAGAAGGCTCTGTATGGCCTCCTGTACCTCTGGGTCATTGTATGGTCTTATGGCATCGAATTTTTCAGGTGCCGGTACCAGATCTCTGTTTGGCTTACTCAAAACTGTCTTCAATTAATTCTGTGAGTACTTCCTTGAGTTCAAGACCTGCTGCCTTGATCTGCTGAGGTATAAAACTAGTGGCAGTCATTCCCGGGGTGGTGTTGACCTCAAGAAGGTTGATCTTGTGCCCCTCTGTGATGATGTAGTCAACCCTGATTATTCCGTGACAGCCCACAATTTCATAGATTGCAGCAGTCAGACTCTGAATCCGGTCACGCAGGTCATCTGAAATACGTGCGGGCGTTATTTCTGTGACCAGACCATTGTATTTTGCATCGTAGTCAAAGAATTCTGTCTTTGGAACGACCTCGGTTACAGGAAGCTTGACCTCGCGCTTGCTGGTCTTGAAGTAGCCGTTTGTAACCTCGGTACCATCCATGAATGATTCAATGATGACCTCGTCGCCCTCCTTGAATGCTGCTTCAATTGCCTGGCCTATCTGTTCCGCAGAGTTTACCTTTGTCGTACCAAAGCTGGAGCCGCCGGCAGTAGGCTTGATGAAGCAGGGCAGCCCAAGCTTGGATACTACCTCTTCCGGCTCAATGCTGTGGCCTTTTCTCAGCAGGATGGAGTCTGCAACGCGTACGCCAAAGCTCTTCAGGAACTGGTTCAGGGCAAACTTGTTGAAGGTCAGGGCCGATGCCAGGACGTCACACGTTGAGAACGGTATCTCCATGAGTCTCAGATAGCCTTCAAATATTCCGTTCTCACCGGGAGTTCCGTGTATTATGATGTATGCGTAGTCAAAGACTGTCCTGGTGCCGTTGGCTGTGAAACTGAAATCATTGCGGTCAATGTCATAGCGATTTCCGTCTGCAATGGCCTGCCAGCTGCGTCCCTTCACCTCTACGATATATGGCTCGTACAGGTTGCGGTCAAGATTCTGATATATGGTTTCTGCACTTCTCAAGGAGACCTGACTCTCTGATGAATCGCCTCCGGCTATGATTGCAATTATCCTTTTCATATATGGTGTCTATTGTTGTTTAATCCATTGCTGCTGCGTATCCTCTCCATTTCTCTATCAGCCTGCTCATGTCATCGGGGAGCTCCGATGTGAAGAACATCTCCTGACCGGTGGCGGGATGGACAAACCCCAGGGTCCTGGCGTGCAGGGCCTGTCTTGGACAGGTCCCAACGGAGTCCTGTACAAACAGCCGGTAGCTGCTCTGTGTGGTGCCTTTCAGAATCTGGGATCCTCCGTAGCGCTCGTCACTGAAAAGTGGGTGGCCAAGATGGCGCATGTGTACTCTGATCTGGTGCGTCCTTCCTGTTTCCAGCCTGCATTCCACCAATGACGTGTAGCCAAAGCGTTCCAGAGTAGAGTAGTGCGTTACGGCATGCTTTCCCTCTTCAGGGTCAAATGAAACCGCCATGCGCAGACGGTCCTTGGGGTCCCTTGTTATCTGGCTCTCAATGCGTCCGTCTTTTGGGTCAGGCTGTCCCCATACAAGTGCCTGGTATGCTCTCTTTGTGGTCTTGTTGAAGAACTGGAGGCCAAGAGAGGTCTTTGCTTCCGGTTTTTTTGCCACAACCAGAAGACCTGATGTGTCCTTGTCTATCCTGTGTACCAGTCCAACCTGTGGACTGTTTGGGTCATAGTCGGGGTCATCCTTGAGATGCCAGGCAAGTGCGTTCACCAAAGTGCCATTGAAGTTTCCGCATCCCGGATGTACTACAAGTCCTGCCGGCTTGTTCACTACCAGCAGCCAGTCATCCTCATAAACGATGTCCAGCGGTATATCCTCTGCCTCAATTTCCGTGCTGTATCTGGGGCGGTCCATCATGACGGTGATCACGTCCAGGGGCTTTACCCTGTAGTTGCTCTTGACCGGCCTGCCGTTGGCCATGACCATGCCTGCATCGGCTGCTTTCTGTATCCTGTTGCGCGATGCATGCTCCAGATGGTCAAAAAGAAACTTGTCAACGCGCAGCATCTGCTGTCCGCGGTCGGCCACTACCCTGAAATGCTCGTAGAGCTGGGTTCCTTCTGCGGCTGGTTCAACGTCGTCAAGTGACTCGTCAATCTCTTCTTCGGGATCTCTCATTGTCTTTGATGAAAAAAGTGCAGGTCAATCCTGAAAGAACTCGCTGTCTATGGTAGTTGACTGGTCAACCTCTTCAATCTCCATGTCAGGGTCGCCATTGCCTACTACGATTGTTATGAGAGAGCCTTCAGGCAACTCTTCTCCACGATGGATTGTTCGGTCGTTGTATTTCAGTTCATAGACCCAGTCAAGGTCTCCCGGAATGTATTCCGGCTCTGTCAGACGGAAACCTGCTGCCCTGAGTTTTGATTCTGCGGCTCTGAGGGAGCTGTTGTCTGCAACGTCAGGAACTGGCTTGGTCGGTATCCTTCCTGTGTTGATGGTCAGATATATGATTCGGCCTTCCTTGACGTATGATCCGGCTTTTGGGTGCTGCTCAACAATCTCTCCCTCCTTTGCCGATGCCTCATACCTGAAGTCACTCACCTCAAGAGTCAGGCCTGTCCCGGCAAGGGCGGCTGCAGCACTCTCCTGGTCCATGCCTGTAAGCGTAGGCACCTCAATGTGCTGACCGTGTCGGGTGTAGTTCTTTATCCATCTGAATACAAAAACCAGCAGGAAGACCGTTATGATGAGCATAGCTGCCAGGTTCAGCAGAATCACCACCGCATTGTGACCTTTCTTCTTGTCTTTCTTTTCCATTGTGTACGCGCGTTCCTAATTTATTCGGATACAAAGTTACGTTTTTTGGACTAAGCCCCAAACTGAGCAGCAAAAAATAAGGTGGCCTTGAAAAAGGTCACCTTTGTTCATCTGCCAAAGAACTGTGCTTACTTCTTTGTACCGCAGTACTCGTCAGATACTGTCAGTTTCTTGCGGCCCTTAGCACGACGGTGTGCCAGTACACGGCGACCATTGGCGGTAGCCATTCTCTGACGGAAACCGTGCTTGTTCTTTCTCTTGCGGTTTGATGGCTGGAATGTTCTTTTCATATTATATCGTTTTATTAGTTTCTACGCTATTTGCGATTTTGAGCGACAAAAGTAGATGTTTTTTTCTTAATGTCCAAAAACTGGCCGTTTTTTTTGGATAAGGATTTTGAGTTTTTGTGTCTAAGCACTACTTTTGCAGTTGGAAAACAAGAAAAACAAACCAAAATAACAATTAGTTTATGATAAATTGTCAAGACATTAAGATTGGTACATGTATCAATCTTGAAGGCCAGCTGTATTTCTGCATCGACTTCCTGCATGTAAAGCCAGGTAAGGGTAACACATTTGTACGTACCAAGCTTAAGAATGTAGTGAATGGCCGCGTGCTGGAGCGTACTTTCCAGATTGGCTTCAAGCTTGAGGATGTCCGCGTAGAGCGTCGTCCATACCAGTACTTGTACCAGGATGATATGGGCTACATCTTCATGAATCAGGAGGATTTTGAGCAGGTAACTCTTATCAAGGATGTAATCACAGGTGTTGATTTCCTGAAGGAGGGTGAGGTTGTTGAGGTTGTTACCAATGCAACTTCAGGTGAAATCCTTTATGCTGAGGTTCCTGTAAAAGTTACTCTTAAGGTTACCTATACAGAGCCAGGCCTGAAGGGCGATACCGCAACCAATGCAACAAAGCCTGCAACAGTTGAGACCGGTGCTGAGGTTCGTGTTCCTCTGTTCATCAACGAGGGCGAGCTCATTGAGATTGATACCCGTGACGGTTCATACCAGGGTCGCGTGAAGGCATGATTTAATGCATGAGCCACATAGGCTGACTCTTAAAGATCTGGCCGCTGAGGACCGGCCACGTGAAAAGATGATGCTTAAGGGTGCCAAGGCACTCACCAATGCCGAGCTGTTGGCAATTCTTATAAATACCGGCAATACAGAAGATTCGGTAGTGGCTTTGACTCAAAAAGTTCTGGCTTCCTGCCGCAACAGTCTTTCCGAACTTGGAAAACTGAGCGTCAGGGAGCTATGTTCTTTTAAAGGAATTGGCCCGGCTAAGGCGATATCAATTTTAGCTGCATGTGAACTGGGGCGCCGCCGTAAGGAGGAGCAACCGGTTGGGCAGCTTAGAATTTGTTGTTCTCGTGATGTCTATGATTACTTCTATCCGTTCATGGCAGATTTGCCGACGGAAGAGTGTCATGTACTTTTTGTCAATCAGTCTGCCAGGGTGCTGGATAGTCAGAAAATCAGTTCCGGTGGCTTGACTGAGACCTCTGTAGATATCAGATGCGTGTTACGTGAAGCTGTGTTGAGACGTGCAACGGCTATGGCTCTGTGCCATAACCATCCGTCCGGAAGCCTGAAGCCGAGTGCTCAGGACGACCGCCTGACGGAGAGACTGAAAGAAGCATGCCGTACTGTCAGCATTACGCTGGTGGACCATGTGATTTTTACTGATAACGGATATTACAGCTATGCCGACCAGGGCAGGCTATAGGATATATTTGAGAGATGAGTGACAGATTTGAACTTGAGGAACGGGTGGTGGAAAACCTGAAAACCGTGTTTGATCCAGAGATTCCGGTCAATGTCTATGACTTGGGCCTGATCTACAGGATAGATGTGGATGATGACAGCAATGTCACCATTGACATGACTCTGACTGCACCAGGTTGTTCCATGGCAGATTTCATTGTTGAGGATGTCCGCATGAGGGTTGAGGGCATCACCGGTGTGAAGTCTGCAACGGTCAATCTTGTCTTTGAGCCGGAGTGGAACAAGGATATGATGTCTGAAGAGGCAAAACTGGAACTTGGATTTGACTGATGTCTGCTGTCTATTTCATATCGGATGCCCATTTGGGATCACGTGCTCTTGACAATAACAGGGAACGTGAGACGCGTCTGGTCAGATTCCTTGACCGGATAAAGTCCGATGCTTCTGCGATATACCTTCTGGGTGACATGTTTGATTTCTGGTATGAGTGGAAAAGTGTCGTGCCAAAGGGCTATACGCGTTTTCTGGGAAAACTCTCAGAACTGACCGACAGCGGAATAGAAGTCCACTATTTTGCTGGGAACCATGACATCTGGTCATACGGATATCTGGCAGAGGAGTGCGGTGTAACGATGCACTATGGCCCGTGCCAGACTGTGATTGAAGGTAAGAAGATGTATCTTGCACATGGAGACGGCTTGGGTGATCCGTCATTGTCGTTCCGCTTTCTCAGGGGAATATTCCATAGCAGGGTGTGCCAATTCCTGTTCTCTTTACTTCCGGACAGACTCAGCCTGTGGCTGGGTTACGGCTGGGCTGCGGGGAGCATGAGGGATCATAGGATGAGAGAGGTTCATCCCTATTTCGGGGCTGACAAGGAATATCTGGTGTGCTGGTCACGCCGGGTGCTTGAGTCAGATCCTGATATTGACTTCTTCATCTATGGACATAGGCACATAGTACTTGATGAGACGCTTGCAAAATCAAGAGTGCTGATTCTAGGAGACTGGATAACCCATTTCACATACGCGGTCCTGCGTGATGGGAAACTTGAAATAAAAGAGGATAGATAATAAAAAGGTGGAAGCATGAATCGTATGCTTCCACCTTTTTCTTGTTCCGTTAGTCTGTGTGTGGCTTATACCAGGGCTGCTGTGTCAGATGCAATCATCAGCTCCTCGTCAGTAGGCAGGACAACAACCTTGACCTTTGAGTCTGGGGTTGAGATGATACCATCCTTTCCAAACAGAATCTGCTTGTTGACCTCCTGGTCAATCTTGATTCCAAGGAATTCAAGACCCTCGCAGGCTGCTGCACGAACCTCATCGCGGTTCTCACCTACACCTCCGGTGAAGATGACTACGTCAACGCCACCCATTGCAGCGGCAAATGCACCGATGTACTTCTTGATTCGGTAAGCATACATCTTCTTTGCAAGAGCTGCGCGCTCGTTGCCCTCTTCAACTGCTGCAGAAACCTCACGCATGTCAGAAGATACGCCCGAGATGCCAAGAAGGCCGGATTTCTTGTTGAGCAGGTTTGACATGGCTGTGCTGTCCAGACCCTCCTTTTCCATAAGGAATGTGACTGCTCCACCGTCAATGTCGCCGCTGCGTGTTCCCATCATGATGCCCTCAAGCGGTGTCAGACCCATGGTAGTGTCAACGCTCTTTCCGTCCTTTACGGCCGATATTGAACCGCCGTTTCCGATGTGGCATGTGATGATCTTTGAACCCTCTGCCTCAATGCCAAGGTACTTGCATATTTCTCCGGAAACAAAGCGGTGTGATGTTCCGTGGAAACCGTATCTTCTTACGCCATACTTCTGGTACAGCTCATATGGGATTGCATAGAGGTATGCATAGTCAGGCATCGTCTGGTGGAAGGCTGTGTCAAAGACGCCTACCTGAGGAACGTCTGGAAGAAGTTCTGTCACTGCGTTCACACCCTTCAGGTTTGCAGGGTTGTGCAGAGGTGCCAGGTCATTGCATGCTGCAAATGCCTCAAGAACCTCGGGAGTCAGCAGAACGCTCTTGTTGAACTTTTCTCCTCCGTGTACCATGCGGTGGCCTACAGCGTTGATCTCTGTAAGGCTGCTGATAACACCATATTCCTGGCTTGTAAGAATCTCAAAGATGAATTTTACTCCAACGGTATGCTCTGGAATTTCCTTCTCTATCACCTTCTTTTCTCCGCTCTGGGTTGTCAGTTTCAGGAATGAGCCGGCCATGCCTATCTTCTCAATACCGCCCTGGGCAATAACTTCATTGTTGTCCATGTTGAACAGCTTGTACTTGATAGACGAGCTGCCACAGTTCAAAACCAATATCTTCATATCTATTTGTATATGCTTTCTGTTCCTGTCAATCAATTCTTCTTGGCTGCCATTGCCTGGTTTGCCGTAACTGCAACCATCTTGTAAATATCTTCAACGCTGCATCCGCGTGACAGGTCGTTTACCGGGCGTGCAATACCCTGAAGGATAGGGCCGATTGCATCGGCGTTGCCCAGCCTCTGAACAAGCTTGTATGCAATGTTTCCAACTTCAAGGGTAGGGAATACCAGGACGTTGGCCTTTCCTGCAATCTCTGAGCCTGGAGCCTTGCTGGCACCTACTGAAGGAACGATTGCAGCGTCAGCCTGCAGTTCGCCGTCAATCTTCAGGTCTGGGGCAAGTTCCTTTGCCATCTGGAGCGCAGTGGTAACCTTATCTACAACCTCATGCTTTGCAGAGCCCTTTGTAGAGAAGCTGAGCAGGGCAACGCGTGGGTCCTCAAAGCCTGCAACGGCCTTGGCTGTTCCGGCACTGGCAACTGCAATCTGAGCCAGCTGGGCGGCGTCTGGAACTGGGGTAACTGCACAGTCTGCAAATACCATGATACCGTTCTCTCCGTACTGAGGAGTCTTGGTAAGCATGATGAATGCTCCAGAAACAACGCTGATGCCAGGGGCGGTCTTGATAATCTGGAGTGCAGGACGCAGGACGTTTCCGGTTGTGTTGCGTGCTCCTGCAAGCTGACCGTCGGCATCGCCGTTCTTTATTATGAGGCATCCCAGGTAGAGAGGGTCTGTAACCTTCTTGCGGGCCTCTTCAATAGTCATGCCCTTGCTCTTTCTGAGCTCAAACAGGAGGTTTGCATACTCTTCTGCCCTTGGGTTGTTCTCAGGGTCAATGATTGTAGCCTTGTCAATGTTCTTGAGTCCCCACTGGGCTGCAAGTCCGTTGATCTCTGCAGGGTTGCCGATAAGTACAAGGTCTGCAACTCCGTCTGCAAGTACCTGGTCTGCTGCCTTTAGGGTGCGTTCTTCTGTTCCTTCCGGAAGGACGATGCGCTGCCTGCAGGCCTTGGCACGCGCAATGATTTCATTCATCAGGTCCATTTGAAATATGTCGTTTTAGTAATTGTTGTCCATGCTGTAGGCCATGACGCCTACCGAAGCGCGAATTTACACAATCCCATTGGAAAATGGGGTGGTCAGAGTCCGGTAATGTTTTCACAGGGCATGAAAAAAGCACCTGCGACTCATCGTAGGTGCTTTTTCAAGTAGCGGGACCCGGGATTGAACCGGGGACCTCATGATTATGAATCATGCGCTCT
>JAKSIY010000086.1 GCA_024398535.1 Bacteroidaceae bacterium | reverse complement strand
GAGTCGTGGAAGGGAAATGCCGAAAATCGCGGGAAAAGGTGTCACGACTCCCGTGTAAGCGGGTATTCATAGGAGTCGTGGAAGGGAAATGTCCAAAATCGCAGAAAACATGGCCACGACTCCCGTGTAAGCGGGTATTCATAGGAGTCGTGGAAGGAAAATGGCCGAAAACGTGGGGAACATGGCCACGACACACAAAAAACTGCCACGACGCACACATGAAGGGGAATTCATGGGAGTCGCGGCAGGAGAGTAGGATACAGGGACAGGATCTGCCCCTAGGAAAAATTACTTGCCAGTGCGGACCTTATTCAGGAAGTCTGTCATTTTCTTCAGGTTGTCCTCAGAATACATACCCATGCCATGACCACCTTCCGGCTCGTGCTTGATGTAGCTCTCAACGCCGGCCTTCTGCAGCTGATCGTAGAAATACTGACCAACGCATGATGCAACCACGTTGTCCTTGTCACCGTGGAAGATGTAGCCAGGAACGTCATCCTTGTCAATGAAACCGGTAGCGCTCAGCAGGATGAAGTTCTCCTCATGACCCTCTTTTGGAAGACCAATCATGTTCTCCTCAGGAGTCTGGCCAGGGCCGCCAAAGATCATGGCATCGCCACAGTCCATGTGGAGCAGATCAACAGGACCGGACCAGTCGCAGAATGCGTTTACAAGACTTGAGTATGAGGTATTTGGACCGACATTACCCTCAATGTCATACTCGGCATTGCCCAACTTCTGAACCTTCACGCCGTTTGACATGGCGCAGAGCGATGACAGATGGCCACCTGACGAGAAGCCAGAGGTAGCAATGAATGAGGTATCAAACTTATACTTGTCTGCGTTTGCACGTACAAAGCGGATTACAGCCTTGATGTCATTGATCTGGGCAGGATACTTTGCATCGGCAATGGATCTGTGATTTGGGCAGACTACTGCGTAACCTGCATTAAGGCAAGCAGCTACAATGGTATTGATGTCTGCTGCACCCTTTGAGTTGTTGCTCATCCATGCGCTTCCATAGATATGCACAACTACAGGATACTTATCCTTCTTCTCCTTAGGCAGGTAAATGTCAAGATTGTGATACACCTGATCATCGCCGGCATAGTTGATGTCAGTAAACTTCTCTGAGTATTCAGCCTGGGTCTGTGAGCTCTGGTCACCGCCAAAGCCTGCAAAACCGCCCATCATAGGCATTCCGCCACCCATTGGAGGCATACCACCGCCCATTGGCATACCGCCAGGGAACTGTGCGCTTGCACCAAGAGTCAGCATGCAAGCAAAAGCAAATAGAACTGTCTTCTTCATATCTTTATTTTTTGGATTTTTCATTACAGAATTAATATAGCTCCAAGCGGGCAGAAGTTAAACTCCTCAGGCAAAAATATAGTAGAGCATAACGCCGCTTGCAATAATCTTGATACCGGTTCCGCAAAGGAATCCAAGGAATGCTCCGGCCGATGCCCTCATTGATTGCCAGACATCTTTTCCGGCAACGAGCATTTCCGCAAGGAACGCACCCAGAAGGCTGCCCAGGATCATTCCGACAGGGGGTATGAACATCCCGGCAAAAAGGCCTACCAGAGCACCGGTACTTGATGCCTTGCTGCCTCCCGTCAGCTTAGTGAATTTGGCGGGAATCACATAGTCAAGAACCGTTACGATCACCGTAATGGCCAGCCAGACCATCAGACACAGAAACGTCAGCCGGTCCATCTGTCCCATTCCACGTCTGTAGAAGAAGGCCAGCAACAGACCGATCCAACTGATTGGAGGACCCGGTATTCCAGGAATGATACTTCCAACAATTCCTACAAGACCGCAGACAACGGCAAGAATCATAAGTGTTATCATATCAATTACTCTGCTATCCTGATGCAAATATAGCATTGTTTTTTGTTCCTTTGCATCCAGAATGAAACCAGAACAGAAAACAAACGCAGCACGTCTGCTCGATGCAGCAGGCATCGCCTATGAGCTGATTCCGTATCAGGTTGATGAAGAGCACCTTGACGCCGGCCATGTCGCAGCCCAGCTGGGCGAGGACATTGAACAGGTATTCAAGACGTTAGTACTCAGAGGAGACAAGAACGGATTCTTTGTATGCGTAATTCCCGGCAACTTTGAGGTTGACCTGAAACTGGCAGCCAGACTGTCCGGCAACAAGTCTGCAGAAATGATTCACGTAAAGGAGCTGCTGCCCACAACCGGATACATACGCGGCGGCTGCACCCCGATAGGCATGAAAAAGAAGTTCCCCACATTCATTCATGAGAGCTGCCTGCTGTATGACTACATCTACATCAGCGCAGGTCAGCGTGGCCTGCAGATAAAAATCAACCCGCAGGACCTGCTGGACTACACTCAGGCAGAGTTGTATCCGCTCTGACCATCAACAAGCAACATTGATAACAAAAGAAGCACCTATAATTATGAAGCATCCGTTTTTCTCAAAGTTGACACTGACCGTCATGGCAGCCGCCTTCTTTGCAAGTTGCCAGGCTGATCCATTCATTATCAAGACAACCAACGGCAAGGTTCAGGGGTTTGAAGAAGAGGGCACAATAGCCTTCAAGGGTATTCCATACGCCAAGGCAGAGCGATGCATGCCGCCGCAACCGGTAGATAAATGGGACACGGTAATGGTCTGCAAAGAGTGGGGACCCCAGTCTCTTCAGAGCGGACGCATACAGCCGGGCAGTTCAGAGGAATGCTGCGTGCTGAATGTCTGGACAACTGACACCAAGGGCAAGAAGCCTGTCATGTTCTGGTGCCACGGCGGCGGATTCGATTCCGGCACATCAGCCTGGAACCCGGGCATGGGACTAGCCAAGAAGGACGTGGTTGTTGTAAGCCTTAACCATAGGCTGAACATTGTAGGTTTCCTTGACCTATCAGGCACCGGCAATCCTAAATACAAGTATTCTGGCAACGTAGGCATGATGGACGTAGTTGCAGCACTTGAATGGGTGCGTGACAACATCAGCAAGTTCGGCGGCGACCCTGACAACATAACCGTATTCGGAGAGTCTGGCGGTGGCGGCAAGGTAGGTACACTTATGTGCATGCCATCGGCCAAGGGGCTGTATCACAAGGCCATAATCATGAGCGGCACAATTCTGAACGTCAACAACAAGGCCATGACAGAAGAGCTGGGTCTGGCAGTGCTTGACCAGCTTGGCATTCCTGCAAGTGAGGTTGACCGCATCAAGGACGTACCGTATGACAAGCTGTACCAGGCCGGTCAGCGTGCTCTTGCAGCAAGCATCGGCACACGTACGCCGGGCACTCCAATGATGTGGGGATTCGGACCGACACCAGACGGAGAAGTACTGCTACAGCAACCGTTCCAGCCTGATTTTGCCAGCATATCGGCAGACATACCTCTTATTATAGGCACCACATTCAACGAACTTGTGCGCGGCCAGTACGGCCGTGAAATGGACCTTGAAGCCGCCAAGGCATCAGTCCAGTCAGTCTATGGCGATGACACCGAAGCATTTGCAGCAGAGCTTGCCAAGGCATGGCCGGACTACGTTCCCCAGGACCTTCCATCAATTGACAACATGTTCAGGCCAAAGACCATCATAACTGCCGATGCCGCATCGGCCTCAAAGAGTGCTCCGGTCTATAACTACATGTTCACATGGAAGTCTCCGCTGAACGGTGTTTCAGCACATGGCGCTGAGCTGAACTTCTGCTTCAACACACTGCACCTGGCCGGCCGTGACCTGCCGAACCCAAGTGAGTCTGACCTAAGGCTGGCAGACCGCATGGCACAGTCATGGGCAAATTTTGCGCACACCGGCAACCCGAACGTCACTGGCCTTCCTGAGTGGCACCCATACACCGCCCAGAACGGCGAATGCTTCATATTCGGCCCGGAATGTGAGGTACGCAACAACTTTGACCGTGGCCTTGAAGAGATCATAAACAAGTACAACTTCAAGAAACTTGATGCCTTCCGCGCAACAGGCTCACTGAAATAAAAAAGCAGGAAGAGTCAACGGTAGAAAAATCAACGAAGTACGGACATTGACCAAGAATGGAAACAAAAGACAATATGACAAGGCGCGATGCCCTGAAGAAGATGGGCATGATAGCAGCAAGCAGTTCGCTACCGGCACGGCTGAGTTCCCAAAGAGAGAGCGGGGCCAGTTCACCAATTTCATCAGGTAAACCATACAACAGGATATGCTACAGATTCAGGACGTAATACTGTCACTTGACGTTATCACAAAGGAGTTCAGCTGTGACCTGAGCGCATGCCGCGGTGCGTGCTGCATTGAGGGCGATGCCGGTGCGCCGGTCACCCCAGAAGAGATTGCAGAAATAGAAGAACTTCTGCCAATAATCTGGGACGACCTGTCACCAGAGGCCAGAAAGGTAATTGAAGAACAGGGAATAGCCTGCCCTGACCCGGATGGTGAACTTGTGACACAGATTGTAAACGGCAAGGACTGCGTTTTCACCTGCAAGGGAGAAAAAGGCATGTGCTACTGTGCCATAGAAAAGGCATACCGTGAGGGAAAGGTCAGCTTCAAGAAACCAATATCATGCCATCTGTACCCTATCCGTGAGAAGAAACTTGGACCGTGCATCGGCCTTGAGTACAACCGCTGGGACATCTGCCAGTTTGCAGTAATCAAAGGCCGCAAGGAGCACACTCCGATATATAAATACCAGAAAGAGCCCCTGATACGCAGATTCGGCACCCAATGGTATGAAGAGCTGGAACTGACGGTACAGGAAATGAAGAACCAGAAACTTATCCCTTAATACATTTTTGAAATGGAAACCACGTCAACAATCCTAGGACTACAGTATATTAGCTTTACGGCATCGGCCATTATGGCCTTGCTGCTGGCATTTGCACGCATACACACCCAGCGCCTGAGCCGCAGCTACGAGTCATCACGCTGGCTACTATTCATTGCGCTATCACTGTATGTGCTGCACTACCAGTTGCAGATCAGCTGCGGATTACGAGCAAAGGGTGATGACGTTGGCGCCCTGATAAATATCATATTCTATTCACCTGCAGTCTATATTATCTCATACGTAACGCTCAGGATGGCAGGTATTACCCATAAGAACAAACTGTACATAATACTGAGTTCATTAAGTTTCCTGGCAATTCTTTCCTCTTTCATCATCGGATGGTTTTACTACCATAGTCTGCACATGCCGTATGCGCTTTACACCATGGGAGCACTGTTTCTGGCAACAGTGCTGTTCTTCATAGTCTATCCCGCCAGAGAAATCCGCAAACGCAGACGTCAGATTGAAGATGAGACTGCAAGCGACATAAGCAACTACAACATTTACATGAATACAGGTACATTCCTGCTCTTCACCGTTGCATTTCTGCTTCCTGCCATCATTTTCTCATCGGAACTGCTCATCATCATAGGTCCAGTCTTCCTGATTGCACTCCTTTTCTATATATTCAGTTTCATAGCTCTGGGATTCAACTTGAACAATGTAACCGATATCATCGATGAGGAAACTCAAGACAGCAAGCGGTACATGACAGAAAAAGAAGAAGCCATGGCCCCGACCGTACTGCAGAAAAAGCTCAGCCAGAATGATATTCAGTCAATTGAGGCAGCAATTGAAACATTCATTCATGACCACGGGTACAATGACCAGAACCTGACAGCATCAGTAGTTGCAAGAAGAATTGGCATATCAAAGAACTGCTTCACGCAGTATCTGACAGAGTGCAAGGGTGAAACATTCCGTGTATGGCTGTCAAACATCCGCATCAATGAGGCAAAGAAGATGCTTCTGAACACAAACTACAGCAACGAAACAATTGCCATTGAATGTGGATTCTCATCACGCAGTTGGATGCAACAGAAATTCAAGGCAACTACTGGAATGACCCCAAGCGAATGGAAAGAGTCACAACAGATGTAACAACTGTCCTAAACTGTTAGAAAACCACGTTTTTCTAACATCTAACACCCCAGGGCCTAACATCTAACAGACAGAATTCTAACATCTAACAGCAGTTTTATAACACCTGGCAAAAATCAGGTTTCTACTTTTGTGCCCGTTAAACAAAACAGACACAGAAAAGATGAAAAACCTTACAGCACTTGCAATCACAGCAATGGCATGCCTGACATTCTGCGCATGTGAGAAAGAAGAATCAAACGTTATTGACGGACCAACTCCAAAGGAACAGTGGGGAAAGACCTTATTAGGTAATGCTGGAACATTAGCTGCATACCCAGACCTCTATTCTAATTACTGGGAATACACATGGACCAAGGAAAGCACCGCAGGCTTGGCCCTCTGCTTCAAGGGAGAGTTCCCTCAGGCGCGCTTCATGAGTTTCAGCCTTTACAATGACAATAACGGAGAAGCAATAGGCGGTCTGGCTGACATGGAAATCATACCGGACGCAGGCAGTGTAAACCCATTCGTAGTTACATCAGACAAGCACAACTACTTTACAGTATATGTAGTTCCTTCCGATGCTACTGAAGCACAGATCAGTGCACTTGGCAGCAAGAACATAATCCGCGTCCCTGCCGGAGTTGAGCGTCTGGCCATTGCAGAGCGCCAGTACATGGGAGCAGGAGAATACGGCGGAGTAGAAATGCCTGCAATCACAGCAGTTGACCTTACAACCCAGAAGGCTCAGGCTGCTCCACTAAGACTTGATTCAAATGTCAGCAATTTCCCGGTCAACTATCAGGAACAGAAGGCAGACTTCCTTCCGGACGTGCCATTCTTCTTGGCTGTCAAGGGAGCCTACTACCCTAACATGTCAACAGATTACCTTTTTTCACGTACTGTCCTGGCTGACGATTCGCTCTACACATTTGACTTCATTCCTGTTCCAATGCCCAAAACGGTAGAGGAATACAAAGATGCCAAGGCCCGCTACTGGAGCATGTGTTTCGGCTCTGCACTTGACACCCACTCATACTACTCAATCAACTATGAGCAGGCCAACGTTCCAGAGGGAGAGAAGTGCTACTTTGTCGTTGCAATGCAGCAGAACAGCCAGCTTGAAGCAGTAAAGCAGAAGGTTTCAGCACAGAACGCCCAGGGGAAAAACACCCAGCTGATTGTATGGGACAGGACCCGCAAGTCTGTTGAAGGCAAGGAGATTGGAAACTGCATAGTAACCATGTACCGCAACATTCTTGCCAACGGCAATTGGGAGTACTCAATAGCCAACAGCAATAAGATTATCCCTACCCCTTACGGCAATCCGGTTGAGCGCGCCAAGGCCGATCCTGACCACATGATTGCCCGCCGCGCTCTTGGAGAATACGGTCCACAGGGCATCAAAGTTTCCACCGCAGACTACCTGAGATAAGATGAAAAGGATAATTCCTTTTCTGACGGCCAGTCTGATGGCTGTCCCCTGCATCGCGGAAAAAAAGCTCTGTGTTGTCATATACGAAAAGCAGGGGCAGACAGCTGCCTTTGACCTGGAGCAGAGGCCATCAGTATCGTTCTGCGGCAACGACGTCAGGTTAGTCTGCTGTAATACCGATGTACTGTACCCGCTTGAAAACTATCTGAAAATGACAATCCAGGAGGCCGATACAGAGACACTGGCAGAGAAAACAATGGCCGATACATCGTTCTCGGTTTCAGAGAACGAGATTACTGCACACGGTTGTGACAGCATGTCACTATACACTGTTGACGGCAAGCTGATTACCACAGCCCAGGCCGATGAAAACGGAACTGCTACCCTGGCAACCTGCCAGTTGGGAAAAGGTGTTTATTTAGTAAAAACCGGGAATAACGCATTCAAAATAACCAAGAAATGAAAAAGCATCTGATTTGTTGCACACTGGCACTATGTGCAATGATACAGAACACTCATGCACAGGGCTACCACATCTACAAGAATGGACAAAGCAGACAGACCGTACTGGCGAGTGACATGGACAGTCTGGTATTCTTCAGGGAAGAAATTGAGAATAATCAGGAACTGACTGTTCCTGTTGACCAAGAAAAGCCATTCAGCACAAAGGCAGCCACGCCAAGAACAGAAGAGACGAACAAGGCATGGTATGACCGCCTGGATTTCAATGACATGTCAGAGCTTGAGAATGCCAAGCGCGGCTGCATCAAGCTTACTCCAGACCTAATAATATATAATGAGAACGGCCAGGAGGTCTGGAACATGGCAGACTTCAAATTCCTGTATGATGAGGTTAGCGCGCCGGCAACTGTGAATCCCAGTCTTTGGCAGAACTCACTGTGCAACGTTCGCGCCGGCCTGTTTGAAGTCATACCAGACAAGATATATCAGGTACGTGGCTATGACATGGCCAACATGACATTCATAAAGACCCCAAACGGCAGATGGATTATATTTGATGCCCTGATGGGAAGCAATGTAGCCAGAGCTGCAATGAATCTCTTCAAGGAGAACATTGACCCGAATCCAAGCCTGGCAGCAGTCATCATCAGTCACAGCCACGCAGATCATTACGGCGGCATGACCGAGGTACTGAAGGGATCTGTGCTTGCCGACAGCTCACTGCCACTTGAAGAACAGACAAAGAACGGAAGGACAGCTGTGGTTGTACCGGAAGGATTCATAAAGAACGTAATATCAGAGAACGCATACTGCGGTCCGGCCATGAAGCGCCGTGCAAACTACCAGTATGGAGCATTCCTGCCAAAGGGTGTTACCGGACGTATGGCAATGGGCATAGGCATGGGCCAGTCCATCAACGACTCAGGAAGCATAGTTCCACCAACATTCCAGATTTCACAGACTCAAGATTACGTCATTGATGGTCTGAAAGTGACATTCCAGATAACCCCTGGCACCGAGGCGCCTGTTGAGATGAATGCCTATTTCCATGACTACAAAGCTCTGTGGATGGCCGAGAACTGCACCGGCACACTGCATAACCTATACACGCTGCGCGGAGCACAGGTACGTGATGCCGAGGCGTGGTGCAACTACATTCTGCAGGCACAGCAGATGTTCGGCCGTGATGCACAGGTTGTTTTTCAGAGCCATAACTGGCCGCATTGGGGTAACGATGTTCTGAACGAATACCTTGAGAACACTGCATCAATCTACAAGTACATACATGACCAGACACTGCACTACATGAATCTGGGTTACACATCGACTGAGATATCAAACATGATGCAGCTGCCAGAGAAACTTGACAAAGTGTGGTACACCCGTCAGTACTACGGAACGCTGTCACACAACATAAAGGCTGTATATCAGCGATATATGGGCTGGTATGACGGTAATCCGGTTAACTTGGACCTGCTTCCGCCAGAGGAGACGGCAAGAAAGATTGTTGAATACATGGGTGATGCCCAGCGAGTTTTGAATCTGGCAAGGGCAGATTTTGCAAACGGAGAATACCAGTGGGTGGCACAGGTCACAAAGGAGCTTGTCTATGCAGACCCATCCAACATGGAGGCCCGTCGCCTATGTGCCGACGCACTTGAGCAACTTGGCTACCAGAGCGAGAGCGGTCCTTGGAGAAACGTCTATCTGACCGGAGCCATGGAACTGCGTGCAGGCACCCCTGAGCCAAAGACCTTCTCAATGACCAATTTCATCAATCAGATTGTCAGTGGGGGCACCATAGACATGCTCTTTGAGTTTGCAGCCATCATCAATGACAGCTATGAGCTTCAAGACAATGACGTGACGGTAAACTTTGTAATTGACGGCCAGAAATGTTGTGTAGTACGCCGTAACGGAGTGGTACTCACCTACATGGGCGAACATCGAGACAACGCCGATGCCACAGCAACAGGCAACAGGAGGGGACTGTGCAGCTACTTCACAGGCAACCACAGCGGTATGGAGGTAATCGGAAACGCTGATGCCGTCATAAGCCTGATGCCGCATACTCTTGAAGCATCATTGAATTTCGGAATAATTGAACCATAAAACTACATTATAACAACATGCCTGACGGAATCAGTCTGACAGATGGACAAATGGTGGCAATTGTTATTATTGGCATCCTCATTGTATTAGTAGCAGGAATACTGATCATACTGATTGACCGTCACCATTGGGATAAAAACAATTAATTAAAAAAATAAAGTCACTACTGTCCCGTAAAAGTGGATTAAACGTTCTTTGAAATTATTGAAGTATAG
>JAKSIY010000085.1 GCA_024398535.1 Bacteroidaceae bacterium | reverse complement strand
AAAGTGAACCTGCGCTTACTGTGAAGTCCTGTGCGAATACATATACAAGACGACCTGCGATTGTACCGCAACCGGTTACAACGCCGTCACCGTCATACATCTTCTTCTCCATGCCGAAGTTGTAGCAACGGTGCTGGAGGAACATGTCAAACTCCTCAAAACTACCTTCGTCGAGCAGCATTGCTATACGCTCGCGAGCGGTGTACTTGCCCTTCTCGTGCTGCTTGGCAATGGCCTTCTCACCACCACCAAGACGGGCCTTGGCGCGTCTCTCGACAAGCGCCTTGATCTTATCTGTCTGATTGCTCATTTCTGTAGGAGATAATTAGTCTTCACAAAGTTCGGTAAGAACGGCAGCTGTTGACTTTGGGTGAAGGAAAGCAATGTGCTTGCCGTCTGCACCGTTACGTGGAGCCTTGTCAATGAGACGGATGCCCTTCTCATCGCACTCAGCAAGTGCGTTGGCTACGCCGTCCTCAATAGCGAATGCAAGGTGATGCATGCCACCCTTGCCGCCGTTGTTCTCAATGAACTTGGCAACTGTGCTGTCCTCTGATGTTGGCTCAAGAAGCTCAAGCTTGGTCTGACCTACCATGATGAAGGCGGTCTTTACCTTCTGGTCCTCAACTACCTCCTGCTTGTAACACTTAAGACCAAGAACGTTCTCAAAGTAAGGGAGAACCTCGTCAATGCTCTTGACAGCGATGCCAAGATGCTCAATGTGTGAAATCTTCATACGTTTGTTTTTATGATTTTAGTTATTGTATAAACACTTTCGTCTTCCACTTCTCATGAAAGGCCCGCAAAGATAACTTAATAACCTTATATAAAAAAGTAAAACCTCTGGTTTTTATCCACCAAAGGTCATAAGGATGCGCAGGTTGAGTAGCCTTCCTGTCATATAGTTCGGCACTCCGTATTGGGTGCCGCTGACATCCTTTACCCAGAAGTATGAGCTGACGTTGTTTATCCCGAACAGGTTAAGGCAGTCTGCCCCAATCCATATGTCGTTGAAAATCTTTGACAGCCTGTAGCTGGCTCCCGGCTTATTCCTGCTGAAAAGAAGATATGACATGCCAATGTCCAGCCGTTTGTACGCCGGAGCCCTGAAAATGGCCTCTTCACGGCCGGTATGCGAAGGACCGAACGGCAGGCCGTCTGCCAGATTTCCTTTCAGCACCATCTGCCATCTGTCTGATCCGGGGAAATAGTCTGTATAGTAGAGAGAAACGTTGTATCTCTGGTCAGATGGGCGTGGTAGCCACTTGCCAGAGATCTTCTCTTCTGTCTTCATGAGTGAGAAGGTAATCCAGGAATCATTGCCTGGAACGAACTCTCCGAACAGCTTTGTGTCAATGCCAACGGCATAGCCGTGGGCGGAATTATGACCGGTGTAAATTATTCTTACATTGTCAACGTCGTACGGTATTAGGTTGTCCAGCTTCTTTGCGTAAACCTCGGCTGTAAACCTGAATGGACGGTCTGCCAACTTGAAGTCATAGTCGCCTCCAAGTACAATCTGAATTGACCTCTGTGACTTTATCTTCATGTTGGGAACCACTGTGGCAATACCACCGGTGTTGACGGTATCCTTAAGTTCCTTGAAGAATGGAGACTGGTAATAGATGCCGGTTGCCGCCCTGAATGTCAGGTCCTCATTCCATGATGGTATGAAGCCGACAGAGACCCTTGGACTTACCAGCGTTTCTCCGTTCAGGCTCCAGTGTGAGAGCCTTACTCCGGCATTCAGGCTGAACAGTCCCGGGTTGCCCATTATCTTCCATGTGTCCTGAAGGTATGCGTGTGACCGTGTGCTTTTTAGGTCAGTACGCGAATGCAGGGTGTATGACATTGTCAGCGGTGTGGCCGATCCTGTGGGCAGCATGAAGCCTGCTGAGTCAAGCGACTCCCATTCCCTCATGTTGTCGTGAACCTTTTCCCTGCGGATGCCTGCACCCCACTGCAGGGTATGGGAATCAATCCTGTGGGTGCCTTTCAGTGATGCATCGGCAGTGTTGATTTCCAGATAGTTCCTTATGTGCTGACGGAATGCTCCCACTGACATCTGACGCTCTCCGTCAACGTGGTTCAGCCAGTATTCGCCCAGTATGTCTGATGTCTCCTGCTCCTGGCTGTTGAAGGCTGAAAGGGTGAGTGCGATGCTGCCTCCGTCATTCAGGTCATGGCTTATGTCCAGGGCTCCGAAGGTGGTGATGAAGCGGTCATGCTCCTGACCTTCAAAATAGACCGTGAACTCTCTTGCGCTCTGGGCCGTTCCGAATTTGGTCTTCCTGGTGGATGGGGTGAAATGGTAGGTGTTGTCTGCTATGTTGCCAATCATGCCGATTCTCCAGTCTTCTGCCGGTTTCCAGGTTGCAGCGGTCTGGAAATCAAGGAATGACGGCTTGTATTCTCCGTCAGTGTCAAGGGTTCCAAGAATATAGCTGGTTGTCTTGTAACGCAGGCTGGTCATTATGCTGAACCGGTCATTTCCTGTGCCGGCAAAGAGGCTACCGCCCAGAAGGCCTGCCTGGACCGATGCTTCAGGGGCATCGGGAGTGCGGTACTTTATGTCCAGGACAGAAGCCATGCGGTCTCCGTATTGGACACCGAATCCGCCGGTCGAGAAACTGATAGACTCGACCATGTCAGGGTTGATGAAGCTGAGCCCCTCTTGCTGGCCTGCACGTACCAGCTGCGGACGCATTATCTCTATGCCGTTCACATAGACGCTGTTCTCGTCAAAGTTGCCGCCGCGCACGTTGTACTGGTTGCTCAGTTCGCTGTGTGTGCTCACGCCTGCCTGGGTTGCTATGACGGATTCCACCGATGCTCCTCCGATGCCGGGGGTGAGTCTCAGGTTGGCGCCTTTGATCTCCTGCATCTGGTCAGTCTGGGCGCGGCTGCTGCTTACCGTCACACCCTGTATGGAGTAGCCGTTGGTTGGCAGCATCACGTTCAGTGTCACGGTATCTTCCGGGTCAATTATCTGGCGACGCCGGTTTTCGTGGCCTATCATCCTGAATACAAGGGTTATGGTGTCCTGGTAGTTCAGATCCATCCGGTATTCGCCCCTTAGGTTTGTGATGGCCGTTGCCAGAAGACCGGCCTCGTTTACGGTAGCCAGTTCAACCGGGTTGCCGTTCTCGTCAGTCACCCGTCCGCGTATGTGGACGCGACCGATTGCTCCGACCGTCTGCACGCAGGACAGAGTCAGAGCAAGCAAGATCAGTATGTGCCTTCTGATTGACAAAATGCCGGCTTTTGTTGATATCCACATTATTAAACGAATAAATCAGTGTGAACGTATATTGGCTATGGCTTTTTTCTTATCTTCGCACATTATTAATACAAAAGAACATGGAAAATTTCAGCGATCTCATAGCAAGGCGCCGCAGCATGCGCAAGTTTACCGAAGAACAGCTTACCCCCGATGAGGTAAAGCTACTGCTTCGTTCTGCACTCATCTGTCCAACTTCAAAGCGTTCCACATGCTGGGAATTCGTTGTGGTCGATGACAAGGAGCAACTTAAGCGTCTCTCTGAGTGCAAGGATGCCGGTGCCGGCTTCGTGGCCGATGCCGTCCTGGCCGTAGTGGTGCTGGGCAATCCAGAGGTATCTGACGTGTGGATTGAGGATGCTGCCATTGCAGCTATCACCATGCAGTATCAGGCTGAGGATCTTGGCCTTGGAAGCTGTTGGGCCCAGGTTCGTCAGCGCTTTGACGCAAACGGTACACCTGCTGAGGAGAATGTCCGCGAGATTCTGGGCATTCCTGCAAACTACCAGCCGCTGTGCATCGTAGGCTTTGGCCACAAGGGAATGGAGCGCAAGGTGTTCAATGAGGACAACCTGCAGTGGGAGAAGGTTCATATTGACAGGTTTTGAAAAATGAGCTGCAGGCTTGACATAGCAGTTGCCGGTGCCGGCGGAGTTGCCTCCAGCATGGCACCTGCGCTCAAGGAGGCAGGTCACAGCGTCAGGTGTGTGTACAGCCGTACCAGGGAGTCTGCCTGCACTCTGGCAGATGCCATAGGCTCTGAATGGACTGTCAGCCTGGAGTCTCTTCCCCATGGCGTACAGGTCTGCATCGTGATGCTTCGTGACGACGCCCTGAAGAGCCTGGCTCCTGACATAGTCAAGGCATGCGGTCCGGATACGCTCTATCTGCATACTGCCGGAAGTGTCCCGATGTCACTCTGGCAGGAGGCTGGGGCCAAGCATTATGGAGTCCTGTATCCCATGCAGACTTTCAGCCGTGGGAAACAGGTTGACTGGCAGCAGGTTCCTGTTTTTGTTGAGGCATCGCCAGGTGACCTTGACACGGTGCGTACACTGGCGGAGTCAATTTCCGGCCATGTCCAGGAACTCTCTTCTGATGACCGATGCCGTCTGCACATTGCGGCCGTGTTCACCTGCAACTTCACGAACCGCATGTACGCAATAGCCCAGAGACTGCTGGAAAGGATGGACGTTCCGTTCAGCGTCATGTACCCGTTGCTTGCCGAGACTGCAGCAAAGGCGCAGAAGATGAATCCTGCAGAGGGTCAGACCGGTCCTGCCGTGCGCGGTGACCATTCCGTGATGGACCATCACCTGCAGATGCTCGCTGACACGCCAGAGTGGGCGGAACTTTATAGATTGATTTCAAAGGATATAGAAGATGATAGATTACGATCTTAACAGTATAAAGGCGCTGATCTTTGACGTTGACGGAGTGCTCAGCACCGATGTCATGCAGCTCTCTCCAGAGGGTGATCCGGTACGCACGGTTAACGTGAAGGACGGCTATGCCCTGCAGCTTGCTGTCAAAAGAGGACTGCACATCTGCATAATAACCGGTGCACGCGTGGCATCGGTACGCAAGCGTTTTGAGGGACTTGGCATAAAAGATGTCTATATTGCATCGGCCGTCAAGATAAATGATTTCAATGACTTCATCGGCAAGTATGACCTGAAGCCAGAGGAGATTCTCTACATGGGTGACGATATCCCAGACTACCAGATAATGGAGCGGGTAGGTCTTCCGGTATGTCCTGCCGATGCCGTTCCTGAAATCAAGATGCTGAGCAGGTATGTGTCGCCGTTTGCCGGCGGTCGCGGCTGTGTGCGTGACGTGGTTGAACAGGTCATGAAGGTCAAGGGAATGTGGCTTTCTGATGAACGTGCTTTCGGTTGGTAAGGCTTATGGAATACAGGATTGTACTTGCATCGAACTCCCCACGCCGCAAGGAACTTCTTGGAGGCCTGGGATTTGAATTTGAGACCCGTGTTATCCGCGGCATTGACGAATCATGGCCGCAGGACCTGAAGGGTGAGCAGATTGCCCTCTACATTTCGGCGGTCAAGGCGGGTGCATACCGCGACTCAATGGCTGCCAATGAACTTATCATTACCGCAGACACCATTGTCTATATTGACGAACAGGTGCTGGGCAAGCCTAAGGACAAGGCCGATGCTGCCGCCATGCTGCGCCGCTTGTCCGGACGCTGGCATGAGGTGATAACCGGTGTGACCCTGACGACCGAGACTCGCCAGAAGTGTTTTGCCGTGACCACCAGGGTCAAGTTTGCAGAACTGTCAGACGGCGATATTGAGTACTACATAGAGAACTACAAGCCTTTTGACAAGGCCGGTGCATACGGAATCCAGGAGTGGATAGGGTATGTGGGCGTAGAGTCAATTGAGGGCAGTTATTTCAACGTGGTGGGCCTGCCGGTGCAGCGCCTGAACAAGGAACTGAAAAATTTTATAGGATGAAAAAGTTATTCTTTGGCATAATTTCAATGCTCCTTCTGGCTGCATGTGGTGACAGAACGCTGGAATCACCGGACGGAAGGGTGTCGGTTGTATTCATGGAGAACGACATGCTTATCAGGTATGATGGGGCTGGGCTTCAACTTGTATCACTGAAGGGATTGGACAGGAATCTTAATATGAAATCTGGGCCTAAGAAGCTTAAGGAATCATACACTATGTCAAGTGGCAAGCGTCTGTCATGCTCAAACCAGTGGAATATGGCTGTACTTGGGTGTGACGGAGTGAAGCTTGAACTGCGTGTGTCAAATGATGGAGTAGCGTTCCGCTTTGAAGGAAATGAACCGGAAATTGAATACACCATCCCTGAGGGCCAGAATCGCTGGGCGCAGACTCAGAAGACTGATTATGAGAACTTCTATCCACTGCAGACATCTGCGGCAAAGGGTAAATACAGCTATCCTTTGCTGACAGAATACCATGACGGTGTGTTCGGACTTATAACGGAGTCCGATGTCCTTCACGGTCAGAGTGGATCATACCTGGAATCTCCGGGCGATGCCGGTACATACAGACTGACCTATACCGAAGAACCTAGAGAGAAGAAGCACAACCCATGGCGAATAGTAATGGTAGGCAGCTTGGCATCAATCGTGGAATCGACTCTTGTGACTGATGTTGCGACAGAGTGCCAGGTTGATGACGTTTCGTGGATCAAGCCAGGTGTATCGGCTTGGATTTACTGGGCATACAACCACAGTTCCAAGGATTTCCAGAAGGTTAAGGAATATATTGACCTGGCTGTTGAGATGAAGTGGCCATACAACCTGATAGACTGGGAGTGGGACGAAATGTCCAACGGCGGCAATATTGAAGACGCCCTGGCTTATGCTGCCAGCAGGGGCGTTAAGGCAAACCTGTGGTATAATTCAGGAACATCGTGGATTGGCAACGGCGCTCCGGGACCGCAGGACCGCCTGCGTACTGCCGAGGCACGTGAAAAAGAGATGACTCGCCTTGAGATGATGGGCGCAACCGGTATAAAGGTTGATTTCTTTCTGCCTGACGGACCTGACATGATAGACTACTATCTGGATATATTGGAAGATGCAGCCCGTCACCATTTGCTGGTTGATTTCCACGGATGCACCATTCCACGCGGTTGGAGCCGTGCCTGGCCTAACCTGATGTCGCACGAGGCGGTCTATGGAGCGGAGTGGTATAACAACAACCGCCGCATGACCAGGGTTGCGGCTGCTCATAATGCAACGCTTCCGTTCACCCGTAATGTGATTGGACCAATGGACTATACTCCTTGTACATTCACTGACAGCCAGAATCCGCATATAACATCGGACTGCCATGAACTGGCACTGCCTATATTGTTCGAGTCGGGTCTGCAACACATGGCTGACCGTCCGGAGGCATATCTTGGACTGCCTCAGCCTGTCCGTGACCTGCTGTCAGGACTGCCTGCAGCATGGGATGATACAAGGCTTCTGGCTGGTTACCCGGGGCAGTCCGCAGTAATTGCACGTGAGAAGGATGGCGTATGGTATGTTGCCGGCATAAACGGAACTGATGCCGAACTGACCGTCAGCCCTGATTTCTCAAGGATTACTACCCAGGGAAAGAATGTGATGCTTGTAACTGACAATGCATCGGAACCGGGGGCTGGATTCAACATTGAGACAGGGGCAGCCCTGCCTGAGAAACTGACATTGCCTGCACGTGGAGGCTTTGTAATGACAATACGCAAATAACATAAACAACTAAATAATTATTTATGAGAAAATCTATTATGATGATGGCGGCTGCCTGCGCAACAGCAGGTCTGTCTGCACAGAATCCTATCATCAGCACAATCTTTACGCCAGACCCGGCTCCGTTCGTGTATGGTGACAAGGTTTACCTTTTTGCTGACCATGATGAGGATGGACGCAACCGTGACTTCAACATGAAGGACTGGCTGCTCTTCAGTACTGAGGACATGGTGAACTGGACCTATGAAGGTACTCAGGTCACAACTGCAACTTTCCCATGGGCCCGTCAGGGACAGCGTGCATGGGCAAGCCAGGGCGTTGAACGCAATGGCAAGTGGTACTGGTATGTATGCTGCAACAAGGCTGGCGGCGGTGACGTTCTTGCTGTCGCAACTGCTGACAGTCCTACCGGTCCTTGGAGAGATGCCATTGGTGGTCCTCTCTGTGAAGGCTTCGGATTCATTGACCCGACCGTATTCATTGACGACGATGGCCGCGCATACCTGTTCTGGGGTAACAAGGGCCTGTGGTACGGTGAGCTGAATGATGATATGATCTCATTCAAGAACGGATACCAGGAGGTTCCTGGATATCATGATCCAAAGTGCTTCGGTGAGCTTCAGTCAAAGATGAACTGGGCACATGGCCGTGAAGAGATGATGACCCAGTATGAAGAGGGTCCATGGCTCATGAAGCGCAATGGAACCTACTATCTGTCATATCCTGCAGGCGGTGTTCCTGAGCACATGGCATATTCAACCGCTCCTACAATCAACGGTCCATGGACATACCGTGGACGCATCATGGATGAGGCCAGCAGCTTCACCATCCATGGCGGTAACATTGAATTCAAGGGACGCAACTTCATGTTCTATCACACAGGTGACCTTCCTGGAGGTGGTGGCTACAACCGTTCTGCTGCTGTTGAGGAGTTCCAGTGGAATGCCGATGGCACTTTCCCGTTCATTCCTCAGACAAGAGAGGGCGTCAAGACCCCAATCAAGAACCTGGACCCATACAAGCGTGTCGAGGCTGAGACACAGGCTCAGGCATCGGGCCTGAAGGTTGACCACAGGGCCGGTACTGATCACTTTGTGACTGATATCCATGACGGTGACTGGATCCGCGTGCGCAGCGTTGACTTCAAGGATTGCGGCCAGAAGGGTGTTGTAGTTGTAGTTGGAGAGCAGAAGGGCAGTGGTACCATTGAGTTTCATGTTGACAACATGGAGGGCAAGCCATTCTGCACTGTTCCTGTAAACACTGACAATGCCGGTTTCCGCACTGCTGCATTCACATACCAGATTGATACCAAGGTAAAGGGTGTACATGATGTCTATATCGTGTTCAGGTGTGATACTCCGACTCCTTTTACATTTGACTGGTGGCAGTTCAACAGCCACATGAACATGCCTGTCGTCCAGACCCGCTTTACTGCTGACCCTGCTCCTGTAGTAATAGGTGATGAGGTTTATCTCTATACGACCCATGATGAGGACGGTGCAAGCGGTTGCCAGATGTTTGACTGGCTGCTCTACACTTCAAAGGATCTTGTGAACTGGACAGACCACGGAGCAGTGGCATCGCTCGATGACTTTACCTACTATGACGGCAAGAACGGTGCGTGGGCAGAACAGGTGATTGAGCGCAATGGCAAGTATTATATGTATTGCCCGATTCATGGACATGGCATCGGCGTGCTGGTTGCAGATTCTCCTGTAGGTCCTTTCAAGGATGTTTTGGGCGAGCCGCTGGTATGGCAGAAGGAGCATTGGGATGACATTGATCCTACCGTGCTGATTGACGATGACGGCCAGGCATACATGTACTGGGGTAACCCGACACTCTACAGCGTGAAGCTGAATGAGGATATGATCTCACTTGCAGGTCCTATCGTAAAGCACCCTAAGATTGAGGATTACCAAGAGGGCCCATGGATCTGGAAGCATGCAGGAAAGTACTATCTGGCATTTGCATCGACCTGCTGTCCTGAAGGCATCGGCTATGCCATGGCTGAGGGACCTGAAGGTCCTTGGCAGTACAAGGGTCATATCATGGACCACACCGTACGCACACGAGGTAACCATCCGGGTATCATTGAGTACAAGGGCAAGAGCTATGTATTCGGTCTGAATTATGACATCATGCATCTGAAGACTTTTGCGCATGCTGAGCAGCGCTCTGTCTCCATGGCAGAGATGCATTACAATGCTGACGGTACAATCCAGGAAGTTCCTTACTTCCTTGACAATGTAGTGGAGCAGGTCGGTACATTGGACCCATACAAGAGGGTAGAGGCTGAGACCATTGCCTGGGGTTATGGCCTGAAGACTGAGAAGTACGGCAAGATTGGCAACATGATTGTTACTGATGTCAATCCTGGTGAAACCCTGACTCTTCGTGGCGTTGACCTGGGCAAGGGCGCCAAGACAATCTCTTTCATGGCTGCATCTGAAATTGATGGCGGTACAATAATGATGACCGTTGATTCGGACTCAAGTAACCAGATGTTCTATGGTATTGTCAATGTGAAGAATACCAAGGGCAAGTTCAAGAAGATGAAAGCCAAGGTGGCTGCCGTTTCTGGCGTGCATGACCTGACTTTCCAGTTCCTTGGTCCTGACTCAGACCTGATGAAGCTTGACTGGTGGCAGCTTAAGTGATACCTTTCGCACTGGAGAGGCCCGCTCCCGCTGCTTCTCTGTCTTTCGCTAGAAAAAGTTGACTCTAAAATCAAGAGACAACAATGTCAA
>JAKSIY010000084.1 GCA_024398535.1 Bacteroidaceae bacterium | reverse complement strand
GGGTGAGACCATCGATGAAACAAAAGCTCGCTTGATTGCCAACAAAGAAAGATTTAAGAATCCAATATAATTTAAAATTTAGTACAATGAACAAATCAATTTATCTTGTTACAGGGGCTGCCGGTTTTCTTGGAGGTACAGTTTGTCGACAATTAATTCAGAGGGGAGAAAGAGTTAGGGCGTTCGTCCTACCTAATGATAAAGCAATGAAATATATTCCATCTGAGGCAGAGATATGCCAAGGTGATTTATGCAATATTGAAGACTTAATTCAATTCTTCAACGTTGAAGACGATACTGATATTTATGTTCTTCATATAGCGAGTATTGTTACCGTAAATCCTGACTTTAATCAGAAGGTTATGGATGTCAATGTTGGTGGAACCCAGAACATCATCTCCTTGTGTGAGTCAAATATACAAGTTAAAAAGCTTGTGTATGTAAGTAGTACTGGTGCCATTCCAGAGCAGCCAAGAGGACAACTTATAGAAGAGGTAACTTCATTTGATCCAAGCCTTGTATTGGGCTGCTATAGCCAATCTAAAGCAATTGCAACCCAGAAAGTATTGGAAGCGGCTAGTAGGGGATTAAATGCTTCTGTAGTTCATCCTACTGGTATAATGGGCCCTGAGGATTATTCTATGGGAGAAACCACAGGTGTGCTTATTCAGATAATAAATGGAGAGATGCCTGCTGGAATCGCAGGTGGCTTTAACCTATGTGACGTAAGAGATCTTGCTTCTGGTGTTATTGCTGCTGTGGATAAAGGAAGAAAAGGAGAGTGTTATATCCTAGGAAATGAAGAAGTCTCATTTAAAGACTTTTCAAGGTTTGTTTCAGAAGAAGCTGGAGTAAAGCGAATGAAAATATTCATTCCATGCAAAGTGGCAAAATTCTTTGCTGGCATTATGGAAAAGCAGGCAAAAAAGAAAGGAACACGACCTCTCATGACAACATTCTCTGTATATAATCTTGCCAGGAACAATTCATTCAATTCTTCAAAAGCTAAGACTGAGCTTGGATTCACGACAAGGTCCTACAGAGAGACTATCCATGACGAAATAATGTGGCTTAAGTCTATCGGAAAGATTTCTTAACACATCTTCTAGCTTTTTCATAACTTTGACATTAAGGTCTCTCTTTGCATTTAAAACTGTCCCTGATGATTGAAAGTGGGACAGATGAGAAACCAGGATACTAATTGTTGGAAAAGAAATCAGTTACAACGAAAGTTTTTCTCGTCCGGCAATAAGCATACGGGAGAAAAGATGTATCTTTAGCCAGATAAATTGCAATTGGATGGGGATTGCAACGATACTATTTCTATCGGACAATTAATGAATGCTATATGGCAAGTAAAAAAATACATGGCCCAGTGATTGACATAGATTTTACTGATCTTTCAGAAGAAGGGCTCCATCAGATAATGAAGGAGAAGCTAGGATTCCCTGAGTACTATGGAATGAACTGGGATGCCATGTTTGACTGTCTCTTTTACTTGAGACAACCTGATGTCGGCATGACATCTGTTAAGCTTGTCGAAAACGAATCACTTACAATACGAATCAGTAATATAGAGAAATCATTATTCTCTCCTGGTATTTTCTTGAGAATCGTAGATGATGTCAACCGGGAGACTTCCTCAAAATGGAGAGATTTCAACACAATCATAACTATAACGACTCCAAAAATTCGGGTGAGCAAAGGGAATGTGTTCGAGGTTAGGCTTTGCAATGGCAAACGCATGTATTTCCAATATATATGCAACGACCTTGATGCCCTTAACAGCGATGTCGTTCGCATCTTTAAAAGTCAATATGACAAAAGGCCTGATTCTCTGGATGAAATACTGTCAGATGAGGTTGCAATGTATTCACATACTACAGTCACATGGGGTGTAGAAAGCGGATACTGGACTCGCATTGGAAGCTGTCCGTACGACGCTTCACAACTTAATGTCAAGTTCATAAGCAGCAAGATGGAAGGTCTCAATGGGAAACCGTTCTGGAATACCTGGAAACTTAATAATTCAGGAGTATGTTCGATCATTAGACATAGAGTCCACCCTATCAATGCTAAAAAATATTATTTGGGTGGAGTATTTCCACCACGTTGGTTGTATGAACTAATTGATACTGGAGAGTATCAGATTCATCCGAAATTGAAGGATGGAATCTGTTCTATTCGATAATGTAAAGCAGAATTCCACGCCTGAATATAGCTCATCCATATCTTTTATGACAGTATGTATTTCGGCCCGTCAAACTGATTACCACTTTAGAGTCTGTTTTTGGACTCGATGATACGGTTCAAAAAAATTAAGATTCAAAAGAATCAGAACCCTGAGATTAGCAAGAGAGAGACTTGGAAATCCAGGTCTCTCTCTTTGCATTTACTATTCCTTTTTTCAGGAAGATTTTGATTTTCGATGGGTCGTGAAATGGGAAGTTTGCCCCCTATTTTACCATTATTTTAAGTCTAAATGGGAAGTAAAAAAGCACCGGGACTTCCCAGTGCTTTAATTCTATATGATTGATATTCAGCCAGTTGCAGACTATCAATCTATTAGTACTCTTCCTCGTTGAAAAAGAAGTCTTCGTTGCTTGGGTAATCAGGCCAGATGTCCTCAATACTCTCGTAGACATCACCTTCATCTTCAATTTCCTGAAGGTTTTCTATTACTTCCAACGGTGCGCCTGAACGAACCGCGTAGTCAATAAGCTCATCCTTGGTTGCTGGCCATGGGGCATCTTCAAGCTTTGATGCTAATTCAAGTGTCCAATACATAGTTCTAGTTTTTAATGATTTATGTTGCACAAATAACCCATTTGACAGGCCTTCTGCAAATTTGGGCGCAAAAATAGAAAAAATTGACTATTTGCGGTAGTGTTGGACGTTTTTTTCAGGAAATCAGAAATTCTTTGACTTGATGCTCCAGCCTTCAGGGAAATCTGAAAGGTCATGATCCCTGAAAATCCTTTCACCGTTCTTTTTGTCTCCCTTGAACTGGTAGTCAAGCCAGGCCAGAGCCATTGGTGAGAACTCGCCGCCATACTCCTTCAGGTATGTGCCGCCGTGACCGACTGGGAAATTTACCTGAGCTACAGGGGTAGTGTACTTCTCATAATCAACGTTTGCGTTGTTGTAGGCAATGTCGGTCGGACCACCAAGCACATACAGGGTTGGATGATCAATCTTGAGTACAGATTCTGGTGTTGCGCCTGACATTGACATGGTACCCATACCTGAGTTCATGATTACTGTGGTCTTGACTCTTGGGTCTGCCGATGCAAAGATGCACTGGGCGCCACCACATGACATACCCATTGCAGCAATCCTGTTAATGTCAACATACTTGTAGTAGTCACTCTTCTTGTCTGCGGCCTGGGCGCAGATCCAGTCCATGGCTTCAATAAGCTGCTCTGCCCTTGTTCCACCTGAGTGGTCTGCCTGCTCGTGCTGGTATGAACCCTTGTCGAAAGGTCCTATTCCAATAACCAGGTATCCGTGCGATGCCAGCTCGTTCAGATAGTGTTCATGTTCCAGCGATGAGTTGGCGCAGGCACCGTTGCCAAAAACTATTACAGGAAGCTTCTTTTCCTTTTTTGCAGCCTTCTTCATGTCTGCCGGCTGGTAAATAGTAAAACCGGGCATTTCCTGATGGCTGACCGCCAATGCCATGTAAGGACCGGAGCCGCCATTGTCAATTACCTTACTGTCAACAATCTGTGCCTTGGACTGAAAGCACATGATGCTCAATGCGAATAGAGCTTGAATTGCTTTTTTCATATTACAGGTGTCTTATTGGTTCTAAAAGTTCAAATATAGCATTTTTATCTTTGCAAAAGCATCATAGCATATATGGAATTAAGCCTTACACATGACAAGGCTTTATGTCCTTGACTTCCATGCCGGATTTCAGGACAGTCATGATTCCACTGAAATGGAATGAAAGCATACTGCTGACATTCTCGTCAGAGAAATTTTCCGGATTCTTCACGCAGAGCGCGGCTATGCCGCAGGCCACAGGCCACATCTGCCTGAATAGAAGTTCAGCCTGACTGTCGGTCAGCCCATATCCCTGCACTGCATCTGTCAGACATTCCCTGGCAATCTTTTCTGCAATCTCAGGACGGGATTGCTTACCCATGAATAGCATCTGGAAGAGGTTCGTTTCATTCTTGGCGTATGATACAAGCCTCATTCCAAACTCCTTGAATGCAGGGAAATATTCCGTTACACCATCCATGTAGGCAATGAAGGAATGTTCTGCGGCAACCCATATTGCATCCATCACCTCATTCATGTCCTTGAACATGGTGAACATGGGACTTGATGATGTTCCCAGTTCCTTTCCAAGAGACCTGGCGCTGACAGCATCATATCCGCTGGAACGTACTATCCTGATTCCTGCGGCTACTATGTCTTCCTTTGAAAAACGGGGCTGTCTGGGCATATTTGAAAACAGATGTTATATAACGTACCGCAAATATACAACCTATTTCTTGAAACGCAAAAACAACAAGTGTTGGATAACATGTGTTATTTTTCCAGAATTTGTCTATCTTTGCACCGGATTCCATAAAAAGATAGAAAAAATGAGAACTTGGAAACTGTCAACTTTTGACCTGTTCAGCCTGGGCATGACCATCAAGGGTGTGTGGATTTACAGCGAACTGCCAGACAAAAACGTGCTTCAAGCCTCGCTGGACAGTGTGATACGCCCTTACCCGCATGTATTGGGCAGGTACGATGAAAAGACCAAATCCGTAATGTGGAGCGGTCATGAAGAGATGATCAGACTGTTGGAACTGGACCGCACCAGTCATTCCACCTTGGAAGATATATACAGCCTTGTTCCTAAGTTTGATGCAAACGGCTTCAAAAGCGGAAAGAAACAGGCGCTTGAAGCATACAGGGTAGTGCTCAGAGACGGGGTTGCCATTGTACTTCAAGGGGCACATGCCCTGATGGACGGCGCAACATTTTACAGGATTGCCAGCGACTGGGGAAAACTGACTGCAGGAATCCCTGTGAAACCAATGACCGTTGACCAGACACTGATTCCCGATGCAGATTCTCTTACAGAAGAACAGACGCTGGCACGTGTTCAGCAACTGGGGTGGAGCAAGATTGAATTCAGGTCACTCTTCAGGATGATGTTCAACCTGTCAGCAATGAAGATGCTCAAGGCTACCTACACCCTGGAAATCAGCCAGGATGAAATAAGGCAGATGCGTGAAAAATCAGGTGCCGGAACAAATGCAGTTTTGTGCCATTATGCCGTCAGCAAGTTTCTGGAAAAGCTGCCGGCAAAGGAAAGATTCACACTTCTTCAGGTGGCTGACCTGCGTGGCCGTGCATGCTCAGTGCCGGAAAACTTCTGCGGCAATTTCTCACAACCAGCCGTGCTTGGAGAGTTTGGCAGGGATTTCAAAGCCGCCGACATTCAGAAGGCTGCATCGGCCATACTGAGTGACAGCAAAGCCCTTAGCGAGACCGTTCTGCTTTCTGTCTGCTCATCCCGGTACAGCCTGCCATATTTCATGTTCGATGCAAGTGATATGAACAGCCGTGACCCGAAACTGTTTTACGTCAACAACCAGCTGAAATTCAAGGCTTGCCAGATTGATTTCGGCACCGGAATGCCTCTGCGCACACAGCAGGCCATGCTCCCTGACATGATAAAGATCTGGCAATCCACTCCTGACGGCCCTGTCCAGATAATTTACTGCGGATTCGCCGCAAGGATAACGTCACGTAATTAAGCTACACGAAAAAGATGATAGATATAATTCACATGAAATCAGGCAGAATAGTTGTACTGATTGCACTCCTGGCAATGTTTGCCTCGCATTCAGCAATTGCTGCAAATGCAGACGGTTTCACACCTTTCGTTGCCACAAGAATCGGTTATGGAACACTTGGCAAAACCCTTGAATACAGTAATTACAAAGACAATCTGGGATCAATCATTGCCGGTTTGAGCTGGCGTAGATTTGACGTTGGCGCTGGAATCATATATGATTCTTTTCACAAGACGGAATTCACGGCAAATCTCAGCTGGACATTCAGATGATTACTTGGGCTCAGGTAGATTGGTTTTCTTTACCGGCACCTGAATTCTCCTATTTTATACTTTGTCTGTGTCATTTCCTAAGCGCTTTGGAATGTTAACGGTGCAAAGATAATCCATGACGTAAAAGTTCTCATTGCCAGCATCGTCCTTGCTTCATTCGGCGTCTATCTTTGTCTGTCAAGAAGATGTAGATAGATTTCCAGGCCTGACTAATTGCTGTTTTGGGGGGAAACACTAAATTTGCGACTGACAGACTAAGTTGATAGCCATGAACAAAATTAAGATTACAAAGAACACATTACGTGACGTTTTCATTTTCCTTCTGGGTATTCTCTTCATTGTGGATTATCTTCCACGGTTCAGTGAATCGGGCACCGCTAAGATAAGAACGATCTTAGGAATCTTTGTCGTGGTAAGCTGCGCCATTGCAACCCTGTCGCAGGTTTTCGGTTCCAAGGAAAAAGAAGAGTAAGTCTGGCATTTGTCACCACTTTGCTGCTTGCCGATGCAGCTGAAGAGCACGTCTGGGACACGTGGTCTGGCCTTATAGGCAAGTTCAGGAAGAACAAATAGGCAAAAGCTGCAACAAAATCAGTTACAACGAAAGTTTTTCTAGCCTGTCCAATAGGTAAATGTTCCAATGAATATTTTTTTTCTAAAAATCATGACGCATTTGATGATGCTCTGCATTTATAGGGCAGAAACAAATCAAAACAGTCATGCAATTTAGAAGATTACTTGCAATTATCAGCGTGGTGCTAACATGTGCCATGATGCCTTCGTGCACGAGGGAAGAGAGTGCTTCGGCGTTTGATTTATTTATGAGATCAAGTGGTACTCGAAGGAGAACTTCACTTTGTGCAGGACTCAGGGCGGGCAAACCATCCAGTATTATAGCGGAACAATCAAAGGGAATGAAATGACCTTCGAGTTCCTGAGCTGTGACAAGGTTGAAAGAGTGATTGAAATGGAGAAGGTTGAACTTAAATAATGTAGGATTGCGATGAGAAAACTTGTATCAATTATTTTATCGACCATCATGATTGCATCATTGACAGGTTGTAATATTACAGGTGATGACTGGATTGTAGATTGGGTACCCGTATCTTTATATCTTAGGGTTGTTGATAGCGAAGGAACAGATATGCTTGATCCTGAGAATCCGGACAATCTGATTGACGGAACAAGTATCACTTTCAAGGGGAACACATACTATGCCAGCAGACAGTGGTATGAGACTGGAAGACCATACGAGATGCCGCAGACCAAGGCCATATTCGCCCCGCTTTACGGATTGTTTCTTGTGAACGGAGAGATGTTCAACAACCATTCTGAAACCGCAGGATTCAGCCTGTTCTTTGGAGAAATTGACGGTGCGGCTGACATGGATGAGGACTTGGTGGTGAATCTCCCGAACGGAATGACGGGTACAATCCATTACCATTGCTCCAACCATAATGAGAGAAAACTCAGCTGTGACAGAAGTTGGAAGTTCAACGGAACCAAACATGATGGGAATGTCTTTACATTTGTAGTGTCGAACTGATAACCGGGAATGTATCGAGGACTGGATGAACAGGGTTTGGCCAGACTTTGTTCGAAAAATGACAGGCGTGCGCAAGAGGAACTGTATATAAGGTATGCAGGAAGGATCTTTACACTCTGCCTGCGCTATTCGGATAGCCGGGATGAAGCCCAGGATCTGGTTCACGATTCAATGCTCAAGGTACTTGAAGGAATCCCCTCATTCACATACAGAGGAAGCGGCTCGCTTTATGCCTGGATCTGCAGGATTGCCATCAACACAGCACTTGCGAATATCAGCCGATACAAATTGCATTTCAGCAGGCTGACAGCATCGGCTTCAGAAGATCTGCCAGATCCCACTGATGAGGAGCTGGCAGGGATACCGCAGGAGAAACTGCTTGAATTCATCTCCAGGCTTCCGGACACGCAGCGGGCAATCTTCAACCTCTTCTGCATGGATGGATACTCGCACAAGGAGATTGCTGACATGCTGGGCATAAGCGAAAGAGGATCGACAAGCATGCTGGTGAAGGCAAAGCATACACTGAGAAAACAGATCAACAATTACATCAAGAACTCGGAATAGAATGAAGCGACTGGAAGATAGGATCAAGGACAGACTGGAAGGCTACGAGAGCAGCCTCCCTGAGGGTGACCTTGCCGAGTTCAAGGCCATGCTTGACTCTTCGGTCACGGCTGGAAACAGACGAAGCTCAGCATATCTTGCCTGGCTTGCACCGGTTGCAGTGGCGGCTGGACTGGCATTGTTCTTCATCTTGGGACATGGCCCGAAGCAGGATATGATACAGGTGGCCAATGGCAGTCCTTTGGTAGCTGACGTTGTTGAAACACAGACTGCAGACGTTGACGAAGTGGAGGAAATGGAACCTGTTGAGCATGTGACAATGGTTCAGGCCACGCTTCCGGGGACGAAGAGAAAAAAACAACCAGGTGCTGCGGTGAGCGAAGCCCCAAATAGCAGTGACTCTGCTGTTCCTGAGCAGAATGCGGCTGAACAAGTCTTTGACGATAATCATCAGTCGACTCCAAATGGACAGACTTCGGAGAAGAAGCACAATAATGATGGCACATTGATGGGTAGCAGCACAGGATATTCTCCGTTCGTACCATCAGGCAGTAATAGCAGGAAGCCTGTCAGCATGAAAGTCGGACAGGCTACCGCCCAGGTGCTTGGAGGAACCGGTGCATTGGCACTGGCAAGTGTCATTCCATCAATGATAGAGGGTGGGGATATGTACAACGGCAACGTGTATGATGATAACCCAGGAGGGACTCTGACCGACCCGGAGACTCCTGTTGATGGAAGGACTGGGGACGATACTCATTATATGCCGCTTCGTGCTGGTCTTTCGTTCCGTATTCCGCTCACGGACCGATGCTCATTGACAACCGGTATTGATTATTCGTGGTATGCGTCAAGGTTGGAATACTCCATTTCAGGTATCCACAAACAGAACGCACATTATCTTGGAGTCCCTCTAAGGGCAGATTTCACAATTGCCAGAAATAGGTGGATGGACGTATATGTCTGCGCGGGAGGCTCTGTGGATTTCTGCGTGGCCGCTTTTGATGCAGGACAGAAGATTGCCAAGGATGGTATTGGAGTCTCATTGGTCGGAGCCAGTGGCGTCCAGTTCAACATCACCAGGAATCTCGGCCTGTTCCTTGATCCAACATTCTCATGGAGTATCCCTTCAAACAATAGGGTGCTTGAAACATATAGGAGTGAATATCCATTCATGTTCACTGTGTCAACCGGAATGAGAATTACGATACCAAACAGGAAGTGATGCTCATTCAAATTTAATCTATTCGGCCTGTCCAATGATACGGTTATACAAGAAGAATCAAGTCAAGGTAGTTTGAATAGTCTTGTCGGACGGAATAATTATGGAAAATATTTATATTAGCAGGATATTAAAGTCATTTGCTCACTTATGAAAGACTCAACGCATATGAGACCACTCAAACTGTTCGCGGCCGTTGTTGCCTCCTTGCTGATTTCAGTACCAGCATCTGCCCAGAAGATCAGAACGGAATTCACGGCAAGAGCCATGGTAGGCATCTACAATGGCAGCTGCAACCTTACTGGAGGAGTAAGGCTGAGTGACAACTGGACTGTCGGTGCCCTAGCAGGCAATGGAAACGTGTACATAGATGCGGCCCCTGGTAATATCAAGTATATCAAGGCTGGAGCTTTCGCACGCGGCTATGCCCATCTCGGCAAGAATGACATCTTCGCACTCTATGCCGATTTTACCGCAGGTGGCGCCTGCGTCTACAAGGTGAACGGCAAGTACCTCTATGGCGTTGAAGGTCAGGAACCTCTGGAGATGATTGACGACAATCCGGGAGACCTTGCGCCACTGATGGCCTTTGAACCAGGTATAAGAGTCCGCCTCTTCAAGAATATCCATGTCTTCCTCGGCCCTACCATCTCTACTTTAGGTATGGGCGTTCACGCCGGCATCGGCTTCTAAATCAGCAAGTTGGCAAACAATTCGGTTCAAAAGGAATCAGGATTCTAATGTTTTACGTTGCAATAGGACCATCAAAAGGGCCGCTTGCAAATTTGGGCGAAAAAATAGAAATCTTTGCAGCTGTAATCCATCCTTACCAGTAAGAATCGTTATCATGCCAGATGGTATAGTAGCAGCAGGAAGCGGGCATCAGCGAAGAGCGGGAATACCGGAGACAGCGTAAAAGGAGCAAGAAGGCGGCAGGACACGCAGCAGTGCTATACGCATGTGCTTGGTTTCTGCCGCCGCGACGTTACGCTGGTGACGGCCGCTCTGAGCGTAGAGAGCGACTGCTGCTACTAACCAGCGAACATGGTAATAGTCTTAACTCACGGGAATGCCTACGCAGGTGCAAAGAGATACTATTGGCACCTGAAAAAGGGGAAATCCCAAGAACCAGGGGCAGGAGATGGCCAAACGCCCCGGAATGGGCGCGGG
>JAKSIY010000083.1 GCA_024398535.1 Bacteroidaceae bacterium | reverse complement strand
CTACCACGACTCCTGTGTGCAGGGGTATTCTTAGGAGTCGTGGCAGGAAAATGCCAAAAACAGCCGGAAAGTGTACCACGACTCACGTGTGCAGGGGTATTCTTAGGAGTCGTGGCAGGGAAATGCTGGAAAACGCGGGAAATGCTACCACGACTCCCGTGTGCGGGGGTATTCATGGGAGTCGTGACAGGAAAATACCACAGCAACGGCCAAAAGAAATACCATTCGCACCGGGAATACCACTCGCGGAAATACCATTCGTACCGGAAAAGCATAGAAAATTATGGAATTATTTGGCGCGCATGTTCTTATATATTACCTTTGTGCTCGATAGGAGGATGGATGAGGGGCTGCAAAGCTCCTTTTTTCGTTATAATAACGTTATTCTCTGACTTTGCTAACTATACTTATATGATTGATAAGCAACAAGTAAGAACTATTGTAGAGCGGTGGCTTGAGCAGAAGGAGGGCTATTTCCTGGTAGATGTAATGGTAACTCCTGATGACCGTGTAGTGGTTGAAATTGACCACGCTGAGGGTGTATGGATTGAAGACTGCGTTGAGTTGAGTCGCTTTATTGAGAGCAGGCTTGACAGAAATGTCCAGGACTACGAACTTGAAGTGGGTTCAGCAGGCATCGGCCAGCCGTTCAAGGTTCTTCAGCAGTATCTGAACCATGTAGGTAAGGAGGTAGAGGTGCAGCCCAAGGGAGGCGGCGCAAAGATCAAGGGTATTCTCGTGAAGGCCGATGAGGCTGGGTTCTCTGTGCTGACAAAGCGCAAGGAGACTGTCGAGGGCAGCAAGCGTCCAAAGATGGTTGAGGTTGAGGTGCCTTTCAAATACGGTGAAATTAATTATACAAAGTACGTAATAAGCTTAAAGTAAAATGGCTAAGAAGACAGAAATGCTCACACTGATTGAAACCTTTCAGGAGTTCAAGGAGCTGAAGAACATTGACCGTATGACTCTTGTCAGCGTTCTTGAGGAGAGTTTCCGCAGTGTGATTTCAAAGATGTTCGGTACAGATGAGAACTATTCCGTCATTGTGAACCCAGACAAGGGAGACTGTGAAATCCAGCGCACTAGAGTTGTAGTGGCCGATGCAGACCTGGAGGATGAGAATACTCAGATCTCGCTCACAGAGGCTCAGACAATTGATGCCGACTTTGAGGTCGGTGAAGAGGTCTCTGAGTTCGTTGACTTCTCAAAGTTCGGCCGCAGAGCTATCCTTAACCTGCGCCAGACTCTTGCTTCAAAGATTCTTGAGCTTGAGAAGGACAGTCTCTATAACAGATATTCAGAGATGGTCGGCAAGATTGTTGCTGCTGAGGTTTACCAGATCTGGAAGAAGGAGATCCTTCTGCTTGACGAGGAGGGCAACGAGCTGCTGCTGCCAAAGACAGAGCAGATCCCAAGTGACTTCTTCCGCAAGGGTGAGACTGTACGCGCAATCGTGGATCATGTTGACAACGTGAACAATCCAAAGATCATTCTGAGCCGTACTTCAAACAGCTTCCTCCAGAGACTCTTTGAGCAGGAGGTTCCTGAGATTGCCGACGGTCTTATCACAATCCAGAAGATTGCCCGCATACCGGGTGAAAGAGCAAAGATTGCTGTTGAGTCATACGATGACCGTATTGATCCTGTAGGTGCATGCGTCGGCGTTAAGGGCGCCCGTATCCATGGCATCGTACGTGAACTCAGAAATGAGAACATTGACGTGATCAACTATACAACAAATACAGATCTGTTCATCAGACGTGCCCTGAGTCCAGCCAAGGTTTCTGACCTTAAGATTGACGATGAGGCACATCGCGCTGACGTTTACCTGAAGCAGGACCAGGTGTCTCTGGCTATCGGTAAGAACGGTCTGAATATCAAGCTTGCAAGCATGCTGACCGGTTACACGATTGATGTTTACCGTGAACTTGAGGACAATGTAGCTGAGGAGGATGTCTATCTGGATGATTTCCGTGATGACATTGATGACTGGGTTATTGAGGCACTGCAGGCTATGGGACTTGACACAGCAAAGGCCGTCCTGCGTACATCACGTGAGGATCTTATTGCAAAGGCAGACCTTGAGGTTGAGCAGGTTGATGACATCCTGTCAATCCTGGCAAGTGAGTTTGCTGATGAGGCTGAGTTCCAGAAATTCATTAAGAAGTAACTAAACTACGTATTCTATTTAGATGGCAATAAGAATAGGAAAAGTAACACGCGAGTTGAATGTGGGTGTTCAGACTCTGGTCGAATACCTGCATAAGAAGGGCTTTGAAAGTGTAAGTGAGGACTTGAACCAGAAGCTCTCTGATGAGGAGTACAATATCCTGATTGCAGAGTTCAGCGGTGACAAGTCTCTGCGTGAAGAGGCTACACGCTTTCTTCAGGACCGCAAGTCCGGACGCTCTCAGGTAGAAGAGCAGCCGGAACCAGTAGAGGTAAAGGCCGAGCCGGCTCCTGCTGCAAAGGCAGAGGAGGTAAAGGCTGAGCCTGTAATCCAGTTCAAGACTGTGGGCAAGATTGACCTGGGCGATGCCAGAAAGAAGGCGGAACCAGAGGTCAAGGCAGAGAAACCTGCAGAACCGGTCAAGGCTCAGGAGCCTGTGAAGGAGCCTGCAAAGGAGGCTGTCCAGGAAGCAGCTAAGGTGTCGGCCAAGGAACCTGCCAAGGAGCCTGAGGTTAAGAAGCCGGAACCTGCCAAGGCTCAGGAGCCTGTCAAGAAGGCAGAGCCTGCTCCTGCACCAAAGGCAGAGGCGCCAAAGGTTGAACCGGTTAAGGCAAAAGAGCCTGAAAAGAAGCCTGAAGTAAAGAAGCCGGAGCCGGTTAAGGCTCCAGAGGCAAAGCAGCCGGAGCAGCCAAAGGTACAGAAGCCAGAGGCTCCAAAGCCTTCAAAGGCAGAACCTGTTGCACAGGCAAAGCCGGAACCGGTAGCTTCTGCAAATCCACAGGAGGTGTTCTCTCTGGGACGCCCTGATCCAGGACTTAAGATCAAGACTATTGGAAAGATTGACCTGAGCGCCATCAATCAGTCAACCCGCCCAAAGAAGAAGTCTAAGGAGGAGAAGAAGAAAGAGCGTGAAGAGAAGGAGCAGCAGCGTCAGCAACAGCGCCAGCAGTTCAAGGAGTCGCTCATGAAGGAGATCCGCAAGGATGCTCCTGCAGGTGCCGGTCAGCGCGATGCCGACGGCAAGCGCAAGAAGAACCGCGTTCGCATCGGCGGTGAGAAGGTTGATATCAACAAGGCAGATGGTTACCAGGGCAATGGCGGGAACGGCCAGCAGGGTTCCGGTAATCCATACAAGGGCCAGAAGGATAACCGCAGTCAGAATGCCAGTTCGGGCGCACGCAATTCCAAGGATCACCGTCACGCAAAGACAGAGAAGAATGAGTTCAGCAATGATGACGTGAACCGTCAGATAAAGGATACGTTCAGCAAGTTCTCAAAGGGCAAGAACAATTCGGCCAAGTACCGTAAGGAGAAGCGCGATGCCGCTGCTAACCGCCAGATGGAGCTTGAGGAGCAGGAGCTGTCACAGAGCAAGGTTCTGAAGCTGACAGAATTCGTTACGGCCAACGAGCTTGCTACTATGATGAACGTTCCTGTCACACAGGTTATTGCTACCTGTATGAACGTCGGCATGATGGTTTCAATCAACCAGCGTCTTGATGCAGAGACCATCAACCTTGTGGCTGAGGAGTTCGGCTTCACTACAGAATATGTAAGTGCAGAAGTTGCCCAGGCCATTACTGAACATGTAGATACAGAAGATGAACTTGAGCCACGTGCACCTATTGTAACTGTAATGGGTCATGTTGACCATGGTAAGACCTCTCTGCTGGACTACATCCGCAAGTCAAATGTGATTGCAGGTGAGGCCGGTGGTATTACCCAGCACATTGGTGCCTACAATGTAAAGCTTGAGGACGGACGTCACATAACATTCCTTGATACTCCGGGTCATGAGGCATTTACCGCCATGCGTGCCCGTGGTGCCCAGGTAACTGATATTGCCATTATCATTGTGGCTGCCGATGACGATGTGATGCCTCAGACACGTGAGGCTATCGCACACGCAACTGCAGCCGGTGTTCCTATGGTGTTTGCAATCAACAAGGTTGATAAGCCAGCCGCTGATCCGGAAAAGATCAAGCAGCAGCTTGCCCAGATGAACCTGCTGGTTGAGGACTGGGGCGGCAAGTACCAGTCACAGGATATTTCTGCCAAGAAGGGTACCGGTGTTCCGGAACTTATGGAGAAGGTGCTTCTTGAGGCTGAGATGCTTGACCTTAAGGCTAATCCGAACCGTAACGCAACCGGTAGCATCATTGAGTCATCACTTGACAAGGGCCGCGGTTACGTGGCTACAGTGCTGGTTGCCAACGGTACCCTGAAGATGGGTGACATTGTGATTGCTGGAACATCATGGGGTAAGGTTAAGGCCATGTTCAATGAGCGTAACCAGAGGCTGAAGTCGGCTGGCCCATCAGAGCCGGTTCTGATTCTTGGTCTTAACGGCGCTCCACAGGCCGGTGTTACATTCCATGTCGTAGAGTCTGAGCGTGAGGCCCGTGAAATTACCGGAAAGCGTGAACAGTTGCAGCGTGAGCAGGGCGTGCGTACTGCACAGACCCTTACTCTTGACGAGCTGGGCCGCCGTATCAAGATGGGTGACTTCCATGAGCTGAACCTGATTGTCAAGACTGACGTGGACGGTTCTGCTGAGGCTCTGGGTGACTCACTGATCAAGCTCTCTACACCGAACGTACAGGTTAACGTGATATACAAATCAGTAGGTGCCATCTCTGAGAGTGATGTTAGCCTTGCTGCTGCATCGAACGCCATCATCATCGGCTTCAACGTGCGTCCTTCAGGTGCTGCAAAGCGTCTGGCAGAGCAGAACGACGTTGATATCAGAATGTACTCAATCATCTACGATGCAATTGATGAGGTCAAGGCAGCCATGGAGGGTCTGCTTGCTCCAACCGTAAAGGAGGAGATCACATCAACGGTAGAGATTCAGGAGGTATTCCATATCTCAAAGGTTGGTATGGTTGCTGGTTGCCGTGTCCGTGATGGTAAGACCAAGCGTTCTGACAAGGCACGTCTTATCCGTGACGGCATCGTCATCCACACCGGTGATATCAATGCCCTGAAGCGTTTCAAGGACGATGTCAAGGAGGTACAGGCCGGTATGGAGTGCGGTATGAGTCTTGTAGGCTTCAACGATCTGAAGGTTGGTGATATTATTGAAACCTTCGTTCAGATTGAGGTCAAGCAGACACTGTAATAATAGAAAAATCTTCGGCAGATGGTCCTGAACATTTCAAATCTGAATTGGGTGGACATGCTGATAGTAGCAGTCCTGGCCGCCGGCTTCATAGCTGGTATGGTCAAGGGCGTGATTAAGCAGGCCTTCAGCCTGGGCGGTCTTGCGGCCGGCCTGGTTGTGGGTATGCTTTTATATGAACCTGCTGCTGACCTGCTTCTTCAGAAAATAAGGATGTCAGAAACTGCGGCTAGCATAACAGCCTTCATCATTATCCTGCTGATGGTTCCACTGGTGTTCACATTTGTGGGCGAGATGCTTTCAAGGTTGATCCGCGCCATTCAGCTGGGCTTTGCAGACCGACTTCTGGGCGGCCTTTTCGGAATGGTGAAATACCTTCTGGTAATGGGGCTCGTGCTGCAGCTTCTTGACTATACCGGCTTGTCTGACAAGTTCCTGAGAAATGAATCGGACAAGACGCAGTCCCGTTTCTACCAGCCGGTCAGGAGTATGACCGATGCCTGTCTGAGATGGACCTGGAACAGCGTCATGGAGAAGGTTCCTGAATCAATAAACCTGAACAAGAATCATGAGTGAAGACAAGGACAATGAAAGGGTAAGGCTTATCTCTGAGGAGAAGTACAAGTACGGCTTTACCACCGATGTCCATACGGACGTGATTGAGCGCGGTCTCACTGAAGATACCGTGCGTCTGATCTCGTCAAAGAAGAACGAACCCGAGTGGATGCTTGAGTTCCGTCTTAAGGCCTACAGGCACTGGCTTACCATGCCGATGCCTGACTGGGCACATCTGGATATCCCTGAGATAGATTTCCAGAGCATCTCTTATTATGCTGACCCTACCGCCGGACAGACCAAGGAGGGCCCAAAGTCACTTGAAGAGATTGACCCTCAGGTCATGAAGACCTTTGACAAGCTGGGCATTCCGCTTGAGGAGCGTCTGGCCCTGAGCGGTGGCGTTGCCGTTGATGCCGTCATGGATTCCGTGTCTGTCAAGACTACCTTCAAGAAGACTCTTGCAGAGAAGGGCATCATTTTCTGCTCAATAGGTGAGGCTGTCCAGAACCATCCGGAACTGGTACGGGAGTATCTTGGTAGCGTAGTGAACTACCGTGACAACTTCTACGCCGCCCTGAACAGCGCAGTCTTCAGTGACGGTTCATTCGTATATATTCCAAAGGGTGTAAGATGCCCAATGGAGCTCTCTACCTATTTTAGAATCAATGCAAAGGGAACAGGTCAGTTTGAACGTACCCTGATTGTTGCCGATGATGACAGCTATGTCTCATACCTTGAGGGCTGCACAGCTCCGATGCGCGATGAAAACCAGTTGCATGCCGCAATTGTAGAGATTGTGGTCTTGGACCGTGCAGAGGTCAAGTACAGCACTGTTCAGAACTGGTATCCGGGCGACGAGAACGGCAAGGGCGGTGTCTATAACTTTGTAACAAAGCGCGGTCATCTGCGCGGCGTGAACAGCAAGCTGTCGTGGACACAGGTTGAGACTGGCTCTGCAATTACCTGGAAGTACCCAAGCTGCATACTGAGTGGTGACGGATCACAGGGCGAGTTCTACTCCGTGGCCCTGACCAACAACTACCAGCAGGCTGATACCGGTACCAAGATGATTCATCTTGGAAAAAATACAAAGAGTACAATCATAAGCAAGGGTATATCTGCCGGACACAGCCAGAACTCATACCGTGGTTTGGTGCGTGTTTCCGAGAAGGCAGACGGCGCCCGCAACTACAGCCAGTGCGATTCTCTACTGCTGGGTGACAAGTGCGGAGCTCATACCTTTCCTTATATGGATATTCACAACGATACAGCAGTGGTTGAGCATGAGGCCACCACTTCAAAGATATCAGAGGACCAGCTGTTCTACTGCAACCAGCGCGGTATTCCCGTTGAGGAGGCCATTGGCCTGATTGTAAACGGATATGCCAAGGAGGTACTTAACAAACTGCCTATGGAATTTGCGGTTGAGGCACAGAGACTGCTCTCTGTCTCACTTGAGAATACCGTGGGCTAAACTAAAAGAAGAACTATTATGCTTACAATAGAGAACCTTCACGCCAACGTAGGCGACAAAGAGATACTTCGTGGCATCAACCTTCAGGTGAATCCCGGTGAGGTGCATGCCATCATGGGTCCTAACGGATCTGGTAAGAGTACCATGAGCAATGTGCTGGTGGGACATCCCGGTTACACGGTAACAGAGGGTAAAGTGACTTTCCTGGGCCGTGACCTACTGTCATTGCCTGCAGAGAACCGCAGCCACATGGGTATGTTCCTGTCATTCCAGTATCCTGTAGAAATTCCGGGAGTCAGCATGACAAACTTCATGCGTACGGCCATCAATGAGAAGCGCAAGTTCCTGGGCCAGGAGCCTCTGTCACCTTCTGATTTCCTGAAGATGGTCAAGGCCAAGCGTGACCTTGTCAAACTTGATGCCAAGTTCATGAACCGTGCTGTCAACGAGGGCTTCAGCGGTGGTGAAAAGAAGCGTAACGAGATCTTCCAGATGGCCATGTTGGAGCAAAAATTATCCATTTTGGACGAGACCGACAGCGGCTTGGATATCGATGCCCTCCGCATTGTGGCTGAGGGTGTCAACAAACTGAAGACTCCTGAAACCAGTGTGATTGTCATTACACACTACCAGCGTCTGCTGGATTATATAAAGCCGGACATTGTCCATGTCCTGTATCATGGACGTATCATCAAGACTGCGGGTCCTGAACTGGCGCTGGAGCTTGAGGAGCGTGGCTATGACTGGCTTATCAAGGAGTATGAGGATTCTGAGAAGTGACGTCATGCAGACAGAGAAGATATACACAGACCTGTTTGTCCAGAACCGCCAGATGGTGGATGATGGCAGCTGCCAGGTGCTGAACAGCCAGCGTCAGCAGGCTCTTGAGGCCCTTGAGCAGTATGGCCTTCCTGTCCATCAGGAGGAGTATCTGCACACTGACGTAAGCCAGTGGTTCCAGCCGGACTGGGGACTGAACATTCAGCGTCATAAGATCCAGGCAGATTCTGTAAGAATCCAGCATGGAACCCTTCCTGAGGGTGTCGTTGTTGAGACTCTTGAGAAGGCATCGGCCCAGAATCCTGCCCTTGTAGAGAAATACTACAACCGTCTGGCAGACATGAAGAGACCAGGCATTGCCGCAATTAATGCCATGTTCTGTCAGGATGGCGTTTTCATATACGTGCCAAAGAACACTGTCGTTGAGCAGCCTGTACAGCTGGTAAGCCTGCTGCAAAGCCCTGTCTCAATGATGGTTAACCGCCGTATCCTGGTGGTGCTTGAGCAGGGGGCAAGCCTCAGCCTGGTCATGACAGACCATTCCGGCGCACAGAACCCTATGCTGGCAACCCAGGTGACAGAAGTCTTTGTGGGGGCGGGCGCAACCCTTCGTCTCTATGAGATGGAGGAGACTGGAGTGCAGAACCTGCGTGCGGCCGAGACGTTTGTCCTTCAGCAAGCTGACAGCAATGTCCAGATGGGCTGCTTTACTCTGACAAACGGCAAGACGCGCAACTCTACCTTTGTGACTCTGGCTGAGCCGGGTGCAAACCTTCAGCTTGACGGAGCCGTAGTCACAGACAGGAACCAGCACGTTGACAACTTTACGTCTGTGGACCATAAGGCAGGAAACTGCACCAGCAGTGAGCTGTATAAGTATGTGCTTGACGATGAGTCAACCGGTAACTTCTATGGAAAGGTGCTGGTAAGGCCTGATTCGCAGCATACGGCATCGGCACAGACAAACAGGAATATCTGCGTATCAAAGAAAGCCAGAATGTGGACACAGCCGCAGCTTGAAATCTATGCCGATGACGTGAAGTGCAGCCATGGCGCTACGGTCGGGCAACTTGACGAACAGGCGCTTTTCTACATGCGTCAGCGTGGTATCCCATACGTTGAAGCCCGCATGCTTCTTATGCAGGCATTCCTGAATGAGGTTACTGACCGCGTCCAGGTTGAGCTGCTGCGTGAACGCCTGCATTTGCTTGTTGAGAAACGTCTGCGCGGCGAACTGAACCAGTGTCAGAACTGCGGCGCCTGCAAATAACAACAATTTCAGAAGTACCGATGCTTGACGTTGAGAAAATAAGAAAAGACTTTCCTATCCTGTCACGTACTGTGTATGGGAAGCCTCTTGTCTATTTTGACAATGCGGCTACGACCCAGAAGCCACAGTGTGTGATTGATTCTATTACAGAGTCATATTGCAATGTGAATGCAAACGTGCATCGCGGCATTCACTTCCTGTCACAGCAGGCAACAGACCAGCTTGAGGCAGCACGTGAAACTGTCCGTGCCTTCATAAATGCGGAATCTACTGCCCAGGTGATATTCACCCGTGGCACTACTGAAAGCCTGAACCTGCTGGCATACAGTTTCTCTGAGGCTTTCCTGTCAAAGGGAGACGTGGTGCTGGTCAGCGGCATGGAGCATCACAGCAACATTGTCCCATGGCAGATGAATGCTGAGCGCAGGGGCTTCACTCTGAAGGTGATTCCCGTGCTGGACAATGGTACTCTTGATATGGAGGCATACGCTGCTCTTCTTGCTGAGGGTGGGGTGAAACTGGTCAGCGTTGCCCATGTGTCAAACGTGCTTGGTACGATCAATCCTATTGCTCAGATAGTCCGCATGGCTCACGATGCCGGTGCATATGCATCGGTCGATGCTGCTCAGTCCGTGCCGCATCTGAAGGTTGATGTCCAGGCTCTTGATGCTGATTTTCTGGCATTCAGCGGCCACAAGGTATATGGTCCTACAGGAATCGGAGTTCTTTATGGAAAGCGTGCATTGCTTGATGCCATGCCACCGTATCAGGGTGGAGGTGAGATGATCAGCAAGGTGACTTTTGAGAAAACTACTTACAACGAACTGCCGTACAAGTTTGAGGCTGGAACGCCTGACTATGTGGGCTCAATCGCGCTGGCCCGTGCGCTTGACTACGTTTCTGCCGTGGGCATCGATGCCATTGCCGCTCATGAGACAGAACTCTGTCAGTACGCAATGGAAAAGATGCTGCAGATTCCCGGAATGCGTATCATCGGCAATGCGCCTGAGCGTGGCGGCGTTATTTCATTCCTGGTGGGCGACATACATCCGTCAGATATGGGTACTCTTCTTGACCATCTTGGCATTGCGGTCCGCACCGGACACCATTGTGCAGACCCGCTGATGCAGCGCTTTGGGATATTCGGCACCGTACGTGCATCGTTCGCCATGTACAACACCCGCTCTGAGGTCGATGCCCTTGTGGCCGGCATTGAGCGCGTAAGAAAAATGTTCTGATGCTGCTTCCGTTTCTTGAAGAGGGCCGTATTGAGGCCGGGTGTGACGAGGCTGGGCGCGGATGCCTGGCAGGCCCTGTCTATGCCGCTGCAGTGATTCTGCCGCCGGATTTCCACAACGAACTTCTGAATGACTCAAAGCAGCTGACAGAGAAGCAACGCTACGCACTGCGCCCAATCATTGAGAAAGAAGCCCTTGCGTGGGCTGTCGGCGTGGTTGACAACGTTGAGATTGACAAGATCAACATCCTGTCTGCCAGCATTCTGGCCATGCATCGTGCCGTTGACCAGCTGACCCTGCGCCCTGAACATCTGCTGATTGACGGCAACCGCTTCAAGCCATACCGCGACCCTTCCAGCGGCTTGGCCATTCCGCATACCACCATCGTCAAGGGTGACGGCAAGATGATGTCCATCGCCGCTGCCAGCGTCCTGGCCAAGACCTACCGTGACGACTTCATGAACACCGCTGCCCAGCAGTATCCCGGCTATGACTGGCTCAGCAACAAGGGATACCCTACCGCCAAGCATCGCGCCGCCATCAAGCAGCTTGGCACCACGCCTCTGCATCGCATGTCGTTCAACCTGCTTGGTGACGGCCAGCTCACTCTGGATTTCTGACGAACGAAATGGGGACA
>JAKSIY010000082.1 GCA_024398535.1 Bacteroidaceae bacterium | reverse complement strand
ATTGAGAATGGGGGAAGGTGCGTGCCCAGATGGGACGTCCGGAGCCATTCAACCTGAAGTTCCGGGGCATCGGCAACGAGCAGTGGGGAGAGGAATTCCCGCAGCATCTTGAGCCATTCGTAAAGGCCATCAGAAAGGCCCATCCAGAGATAAAGCTTGTAGGTTCTGCTGGTCCTTACCCAGACGGAACAGACTTTGACTACCTGTGGCCGGAGATGAAGCGTCTTGGTGCCGATCTTGTTGACGAGCACTACTACCGCCCATACGACTGGTTCAAGAGCCAGGGCACACGCTACGACGACTATGACCGCAAGGGTCCTAAGGTATTTGCAGGAGAGTATGCATGCCACGCAAACGGCAAGAAGTGGAATCACTACTATGCATCGCTCCATGAGGCTGCCTTCATGACTGGCCTTGAGCGCAATGCTGACCTGGTGCAGATGGCAACCTACGCCCCACTCTTTGCACACGTTGAGGGATGGCAGTGGCGTCCGGACCTTATCTGGTTTGACAACCTGAATTCATTCCGCACCGTCAGCTGGTATGTCCAGAGCTTGTACAGTCAGTACAAGGGCAAGAACGTAATGTCACTCACAATGAACGGCAAGCCTGTAGCAGGTCTTGACGGCCAGAACGGTCTGTTTGCCAGCGCTGTCCGTGACGGTAACCTTATTTATATAAAGGTTGCAAACATGTCTGAGCAGTCACAGAGTCTGACACTGAACTTCAATGGAATGAAGAAGAACGCCAACGTAAAGGCAGTAAAGAGAGTCAGTCTTGACAGTGACAAGCTTTATGAGGATAATTCAATCGATGCACCAACAAACATTGTTCCTGTCGAGAAGCCTTTCACAGGTTCCGGCAAGAGCCTGCAGGCACAGATTGAGCCACTGAGTTTCAGTATCTACGTCATCTCTGCGGAATAATCTGCAGTACCATACAAAAACAGGAAGCATCCCATTCGCGGCTAGCAGTTGCGCGCAGAGCGCACAAAGACGCCGCTCATTGGGATGCTTCCTGTTTCTGTGTGTAAGTCTGTGATTATCTTACAAGTTTCTTCCTACCATTTTCAATGACTACACCCTTGTAGCCGGAATCAACCCTGGTTCCAAGAGTGTTGTAGATAGCGCCATCCTCCTCTTCAGGAGCTGTAACAGTCTCTACACCAGCAGGAACCGTGCAGGTAAACTTGACCTTGTCAATGTTGCAGTTTGCACCAGTGATGGTCAAACGGATAATGTACGTACCCTCTTCCAGGTTCTTTGATATCTTTCCAGATACAGTCTGGTAAGTATCCCAGCTGTTGCTTCCCGTCTGTGGAACGGAAACGGTTGCAAGGTTCGTTACCTTTCCATCCTTAACATAACCGATAGTAAAGCCGGAACCGGTAACACCAGATGAAACCGTAGCCTCATACTTGTATGTACCAGCCTCAGTTACAGTTACTGTGTATTCGGTCCAGTCACCTACAGCAGTATAGCCAAGTGCATAGTTTCCATTGCCGGAAACAATATCAACGCCCTCATTGTCAGAGCGGTACTTGACGCCACCCTCATCCTCGGAATCCTTGTCATGGAAGGTGAATCCTTCACCACCCTTGTCAAAGTTCTCAGCCTGGAATGTTCCTGGCAGACTGACAGTCTTGTACGGAACTCTCTGATTATATACCGTCATAGTCTTTGAGGCAATCTTTGACTGACGTCCTTCAGAATCTGTTGCAACGGCTGTAAGAGTATAGGTACCCTTGGCTGTTGGCTTATATACATATTCAAAAGGTGCTGTGGTAATGTTCTTAAGAAGAGAACCATTCAGATACAGTTTTACGTTCTTTACCGTTACGGTATCAGCAGATGGAGTCACATCAACCTTGATTGTGGTATTTGTGTTCACTGTTGCCGGAGTCGGCTCTGTTGAGATTGAGATCTTCATCTTTTCATCAACGACAATATGGTTGAAGACAATCCTGTCAACATTGCAGCTGCTGCCGGTGATATTCAGACGAATGATCTGCTTTCCTGCCTTGAGAGGAATCAGCAATCTGCCGGTAATGGTCTTGTATGTATCCCAGCTGTTTGACTGAGCACATGGAACGGTCAGGGAATTTGTAAGCGCAGTCAGACCCTTGTCATCGCTCAGAGAAAGGCTGAATGAAGAGTTTGTCACACCAGACGATGCATAGGCGGTGTACTCATACATACCCTCCTCCTGAACATCTACTGTGTATTCAAGCCACTCACCTGTTGAGGTATAACCGATTGCATAGCCGCCGTTGCCGGTGACGATATCAACACCGCCATTGTCAGAACGGTAGTTTGCTCCACCTTCATCCTTTGTATCCGAATCGTGATAGGTCACACCCTCACCACCCTTGTCAAAGTTCTCAGCCTGAAGTGTTCCAGGCAGGGTTGTCTGCTTGTAGGCAGAACGTGGGTTGTATGCAGTAAAGCTTGAAAGTCTCTCATAGGAAACAGTATCGGCAGTTACCACAACTGCTTTCAGGTCATACTTTCCAGTTGTTGCTGGCACATATTTTACTATGTACGGAGCCTCTGTCAGCGTTGTGTAGAGCTTGCCCTTCACATAGAAATCAATATGGTCAATCTTCTTTGTACGCATCTTTGCACGCACCTTGATTGAGACGGTATCTCCCTTTGTAACTGCAAGTGACTGAGGCTGAACGTAAACCGATGCCTCTTTCTTCATGCCAGGGAACGGGCTCTTTGCATTCTTTGCAGCATCGGTCTTCATGTACTCCCTGAGCCATTTCATAGCAGGGCGGTCCTGTCCGTTCCTGATGATACCGGAATTACCGTCATCGGTCCATGTACGGCCGTAGATGTAACCCCAAAGGGTGATGCCTGCGCAGTAGTCCTTCTCCCACATGTAAGGAATCTGCTCCTTGTAGCGCTGCAGCTGGTAAGCATCATCAGTTGTTGCTATATCATACTCGGTGCTGTACATAGGCATCTTAAGAGCATTCTGTATCTCATCCATGGCAGACTTGAAACTGGTCAGACTCATGTCTGTCAGGTCATGTGACTGGCAACCGTATGCATCGACAGGAGCACCGGCATCGCGCAGTGTGCGTACCAGGTCAATGAACTGACTTCTCTGCCACTGGAACGTGTTGTAGTCGTTGTAAATGAGGATAGCATTAGGCCAACGTTCGTATGCAAGTTCAAAGGCCTTGATAATCCAGTCGTAGCCGGTCTTGCCTTCACCGCCAAGCGCAGCACGGTAAGGAGCCGGAGCATGGCCGGAAACAGCCTCATTGACAACATCAATCAGTTGAAGATCAGGATAACGCGCCTTGATGGCATCGAGCCACTTTATAATCTCCTTGTACTGCTCCTCTGGAGATAAATTATCCATCCACGAAGGGTACTGTGAACCCCATATCAGGGTATGGAACTTGAACGGGAAGCCGTTATTCTTGGCGTAGTTGTACGCATTGTCACAGCCGCCCCAGTTGAAAGAGCCGCGATTACCCTCAATTGAAGACCACTTTGACTCATTCTCAGGAGTAATCTGATTCCATAGAGACTTGAATTTCTCATTACCATAGTCAACCTGGCCACCTGTTGTAATGTTTCCAAGAAACTTGTCCTTGTTGCTTGACAACTGTGCCTTGGCTCCTGTTGCAAGAAGACCTGACAGGGTCAGGATCAGTCCCAGACGTAAAGCATTTCTTTTTCTCATGTTTATTATTCAATTAATGTTATTTCACTCTAGGTAATCACCTTCTCCGGCTGCAATGACACTGCGTCCGTTTATGGCAACGGATTCCAGATCACCAGCCAGACGATATTCAATACTGTTGCAATGTGTACACCCCGGCATGAAGAAGACCACACCGTCCGTACAGGACATTATATAGCGGTCTGCCTGCGCATCGTAGCACATTCCAAGCGGCATGGCATCAAGTTCCTGATGCAGTCCATCGTGCGTGAATGAGAGTCCCCGCTGGCTCCATACCGTTCCCTTTACTGACGTATAGACCCTTGGATAGCCATTCTCTGCAACACCGGCAGCATATACGCTGTTGTCCGATGCACAGATGCACGTAAAGGTGGTTGAATCATAGAAATCGGCATAGTTCTGATTGAAGTCAAAACGTTTCCATGACCTGCCATCAGTTGAACTCATAATAAGTCCCTGGGCTGTCAGTGCATAGCATACACCTGCGGCGGCAGATATGTCTATCAGGTCCTGTCCCGTACCACTTTCAACCGAACGGGGTTTGCCGCCTGGCAGATCCATGACAAGGACCTTTCCCTGACCACAAAACGCAAAAAGCCTGTTGCCCATGATTGTCATGGCATTGATATCGGGACCGGAGTTCTCTATCTGACGCACCTTGCCGTCCGTGACAGAGACCATCCTGCCATCTTTCCCAGCGGCATAAACCACGTTCCCATGGACAGCCACGGCATTTGCCTTCAGTCTGTCCACATGAATGGTCTTAAGGCTGTTACCATTGGCATCGGTAAAGACAATGTCTCCATTGCCGGAAACGGCCACAAAACCGTCACCGAAGGCCTTGACATCGCGGAAGTCTGCAGAAAAAGCAGTTCCTGCCCATGTCATGAACATGAGTAGGAACGCCATAAGTCTGTTTCTGCAATACAACATCCGGAAATTACTTGTTTGTGATTCTGAACCAGTCAAATCTGGCCTTCATTGGAGTAGTAGCAGGAGCTTGGGCAGCTGCGCCCTGAGGCATGTTGCGTCCGCCCATTGCGCGCTGAACTCCGTCAGAAGCCATCAGACCGGCCTGGATGTCACTCAGGACAACCTGAGCCTGACCAGCCTCAGAGAAGCTCTTGCCGTCAGCAGAAGCATAAGCAGTATATGTGCTGCCCTTCTTTACAAGGCGCAGCCATACTGTATTGTTCTTGATGTTTGCATCTGCAAGGTTCACGGTTGCGATAGTCTTTGACGCACCCTTCTCCTCAACAATCAGCTGAAGGCTGCCAACCTGTGGAGCCGCTGGTCTTGCAGCTGCGCCCTGAGCACCACCCTGTGGAGCACGGCCACCGCCGAATCCCTGTGTCGTATATACGAACTTCACAAAGTTGTCATCATCTTGATATGCCAGGATTCCGGCATTCTGGGCCGGAGCAGCAGGAACTGCGCTTGTTGAAAGCTTTGTATCAACAGTCCAGTCTGTATTTGCACTCTGCAGTACCAGATTTGATGCATTATTGCTTGTCTGGGTTATGTCACCGGCCGAGGTCGTAATCTCAAGAGCGCCACCGTTAACCTGAAGAGTGGTATTCTCAGGTCTTACTACACTCCACTGCTTGCCAAGGGCGATGCCACCAAACTCATCTGACTGAGACTTGACACCGACATTCACCAGAACCTGGGTCATGTCATAGGTAACAGGATCATAAACCTTGACCACTGCAGTTCCTGGAACAGCCTTTGCCTGCTCAACGCTTACCTGCAGGGATGCATCCTTGGCAGTTGCAGTCACCTCTGGAACCTTGGCGCCAGCCTTGCCTACAACGCTGTACTGAACCTGACCGGCCTTCTGAGCCTTTCCGCCAACCTTGAGCGATGCAAGTTCAAGAACCGGATTTACCTTTACCGAGTATGTATCAGAAACGGTCTTGCCCTCAAATGTCACGCTTACAGTGATTGTAGCAATACCGCTTGACTTTGCTGTCAGTTTGCCGGCAGCATCGATCTCTGCAACGGCAGGATTGCTGCTAACATACTTGACAGATGTCTTTGAATTGCTGACAAAAGCATCGTTGCTCAGACATGCTGTATATGAAGTCTGGGCGGTCTGGCCAATCTTCATGACAGATACGCCGCAGTCAGCAACTACGGTCTTCAGGACTGGAGTGAAACGTCCGTCCATTCTAGCATTTACCGTACCACGGATATCCTGTGAAGAAGAACCAATCTCAAAGAGATAATTGCCGGAATCAAATGTCATGCAATCCTTTTCCATATCCCAGAACCAGAGGTCAGCGCAGTCAATGTCAATCTGTACGGTCTTTGTCTGACCGACTGGAATTGTAACACGCTTGTAACCCTTCAGACGCTTGATAGGACGCTGCAGGCTTGCAGGGCTGTCCGGAGTGCGCATGTAGATCTGAACTACCTCAGCACCGTCATACTCACCGGCATTCTTCACATCAACGCTGATGGTAATCTTGTCATTAGGTGTGATGGCATTCTTGCTGATCTGGAAGTTTGAATACTCAAATGTGGTGTATGAGAGACCGTAACCGAACTCGTATGATACAGGCTTTGTGAAGTACCAGAGAGTACGGCCTGGCTTTCCATTCTCAGCACGCAGTGTGTAGTCTGTAATAGCAGGAAGATCCTTTACGCTCTTGTACCAGGTAGCATTCAGCTTACCGCCAGGGGTAACGTCACCGAACAGGATCTTTGGAATGGCAGCACCCTGAGCCTGACCGTTGTAACCGGTCCACAGGATAGCAGATACGTTCTCAAGGTTCTTGAACTCCTCTACCTCAACGCAGCCAAGAGTCTGCATTACTACAATGGTATTCTTATTTACCTCTGCAACAGCCTTGATAAGCTTCAGCTGGTTACCTGGCAGGTCAAGAGTCAGACGGTCAGCCTCTTCTGTTGCGGTATTCTCATCGGTTCCTACAAAGACGAATGCTACATCGCTCTCACGTGCAGCCTTGAGTACCTCTGGGTCAATCTCATCATCCTCTGGAGCCTTGTAAACAAGATACAGGGTCTGCAGGTCATTGACACCAAGCTTGTTGACCTTCATCTCAAATGGAGAACTTGCGCCGTAAACGCCGCCTACACGTGCGCCCGATGCCTTTGTAGCCTCAATGGTACCAATCAGGTTACCTTCCGGAGAACCAACGTGAGCCTCAACGATACCACCCTCTGTCGGAATGTTCAGACCAACGGTCATCTTCTCAACATTTACAAGGTCAACGCCCTCATAGGCAGTCCATGAACCGTCATCAATGGAGCGGACCTGCTCTTCAGTACCCATACCTGAACCTACAGTGATTCCGGCCGATGCAGAATTGTACTGTGTAGCATCGTAACGCTTCTTTGTACCGTCTGGCTTCTCTGTCTCAAAGTATGCAACGTAAAGCAGGTTACTCTTGCTCTTGGTACTTCCGCCCTGTGCAAGAGTTACCTTAACGTCAAGACCCTTGTCTGCAATGTACTTGGAAATACCCTGATAAGGAGTTGTACGGCTGCTCTGCTCTGGACGTCCTGAGTAAGGGCCAAGCTCAACCTTGTCTGCCTGAGGACCTACAAGTGCAATGCTGCTGACCTTCTTCAGGTCAACCGGAAGAGCCTTGCCGGTTGCAGAAGCAGGTACGGTATTCTTGAGAAGTACAGGAGTGCGTGTTGCCACCTCCATAGCTATGGCCTGGCTGCGCTCTGAGTTCACCACGCTTGCTGGATACATTGTATAAGGTACCATCGGCTGTGGGTCAAACTCACCTGTACGCATTCTGATTACGAACATGTTGACAAGTGCACGGTCCATGTCTGCCTCTGTGATGAGACCCTTCTCAAGGGCACTCAGTGCATAGCGCTGATAAACGCTGCCGCAGTCAGAGTCAACACCGGCCTTCAGACCGGCAGCAGTAGCCTCCTCGGCGGTCTCAACGTAGTAGTGACCTGTGTAGATATCCTCAATTGCAGCGCAGTCACCGGTAACATAACCCTTCATGCCGTATGTGCGGCGGGCGATGCTGTCAAGATAAAGTACGCTGGCACTTGTAGGAACATGGTTCACAGCATTGTATGAAGACATGATTGATGGAAGTGCATCCTTCTCAATCAACTCCTTGTATGGATACAGGTAGAACTCACGCATGTCACGGCTGTCCATATTCGAACTGCCCACATGGCGGTCAAACTCACTGTTGTTGGCAAAATAGTGCTTTGCTGTAGGTACAGCCTTCATGTATGTAGGGTCAGAGCCCATCAGACCACGTACAAAACCGCTTGACATGGTTGCAGCCAGGAACGGATCCTCACCGTAAGACTCGCCGGTACGTCCCCAGCGCGGGTCACGGATAGGCTCAACTACCGGTGACCAGAAGGTAAGTCCCTTTGTGCCGGTCTGGAAGATGGCACGTGCCTCATCGGCAATGACTGAAGCCTCAAGAGCCATCAGTTCAGGATCCCATGATGAACCCAGGGCTACACTGCCAGGGAAAGAGGTCGGTCCCTGAAGTCCTACAGAAGCATTTGCTCCGGAAAGGACTCCGTGCAGAGCCTCACTCCACACATTGTACTGTTTGATACCCAGTCTTGGAACAGCAGCCATGTTGTTTCCAAGCAATGCCTGCTTCTCTTCAAGGGTCAGCCTTGACACAAGGTCTGTGGCACGCTCCTCAAAAGAGTAGTTGGTGTTGAGATAGAGAGGAGTCGTGTTTTCAACCTCACGTGCATTCACCTGAGGAGAAGCCATCAGGGCTCCCAGGACCAGTGCCGCTGCGGCACCGCGTCCAAACGTTTCTTTCTTCATATCTGATTAATAAGTATTATCTATTACAAAGAAAAGCATTTCAGTGCTAATCTGCACCACATATTAAAATAAATGTACGATTTGTTAATAACTATTCAATAAGGAGACAACAGTCTGCGCAAGTCAAAGCGCGAACGAAAATGGGGACAGGTCATCGAACATTCGATGACCTGTCCCCATTTTCGTCTTCTTTTTTGCAGTTTCATGCCACAAAGTGACTATATTTGCAGAAAAACAAATTGATATGAAAAATTTTAGAACAATCATCCTATGCACACTTGCACTTGTGTGCGCTTTTGCATCGACTGACTCTGCCATGGCTGCAAAGAAGCCCAAGAAACCGAAAGGCATCATTCTTGTTGAGGGTGACAAGGCAACCCTGACTGTCGGTGACAAATATACCACCATTGAATTCCCGGCTAAGCTTGAGGAGGAAGATTTTGAGTTCTACAAGGATTACCTTGTTGACTATCTCATGAATGCAAACGCTCCAATCAGGAACGACGGTAAAGAATACGCCAACTACAATGTGTATTACTACATGCACAATTCCAGGGAATGGCTGCACAAGGGTCAGTACAATGATCCTGCACAGATTACCGTGTCAAGAATACAGAAGATCAACATCTCAAAGCGCGCAATGCGCCTGAAGGATTTCTACAAGGAAATGCCTCTCATCTCAAACTCACAGGAAAAGAAGACAGACCAGGCATGGCAGGATGAAATCATGTTCGGTCAGGAGTTCTACACCTTCATTGAGATTGTAATCAGAGACGTATATTGATCCACAGGAAAACCAACATATGGAATTCTCAGAACTCATAAAGAAGCGCTACTCATGCAAGAAGTATGACAGTTCAAGGCAGCTTTCAGAGCAGCAGCTCCTTGAGATACTTGAGGCAGGCCGCATGGCTCCTACTGCAAAAAACCTGCAGGAGCAGCATATTTATGTGGTACAGAGCCCAGAAAAGCTGGCCATCATAGACAAGCACACTCCATGCCGATACGGTGCTCCAACCGTACTGGTAGTGGCTTTCAACAAGAATAATGTATATACCTACCCTACTTCAAAGGGCCCTGAAACGGACCATCGCAAGTCAGGAACAGAAGATGCAGCAATTGTTGCCACACACATTATGCTGGGAGCCGCAAACGCCGGTGTTGACAGCTGCTGGCTGAACTGCGTACATATTGATGACCTGCACAAGGAACTTGGATTACCGGAAGATGAGGATATCCTTATGCTGCTTGACCTTGGTTTTGCAGCACCAGAAGCTCAGCCGCTGCCTAATCATTTCAGTCGCAAGCCTCTGGTAGAGACAGTAACAATCCTTTAATTCCAGAGAGTAAACCAGTTCAATGGAGATAAGAATTGTTCAGGCAACAGAGACCGATGCACCGTTTGTTGCACGTTGCGTCTGCCTTGCATTGCATCACGAACTTTCAGAAGAGGAAATACCGCATGTAGCAGCAATCTGCCGACGTACAGATGTGCTCTATTCCTATCGTCACGCCCTGATAGCATGGGTTGACGGCAGACCTGCCGGTCTGTGTCTATGCTATGACGGTGCAGATTACCATGAGATGCGTAACATCACCTTTCCGCTTTTCTCAGAAGGAAATGAAGAGATGGATCTTGAAAACGCACAGGATGAGGCCGTCAGCGGAGAGTTCTACATGGATTCTCTGGCCGTCCTTCCGGAATACCGCCGTCAGGGTATTGGCAGGATGCTGATGCTTGCACAGATTGAACGGGCTAAAGCCGCAGGTTTCAGGAAAGCAACGCTTCTGGTTGATCCAGACAATCCTGGGGCCCAGAGTCTTTACCGTTCAATAGGTTTCAACCACCAGGAAGACTGCTATGCCTTTGGCCAGATTTTCTGGAAATGGTACATAAATATCTAACAGACAAAACATGAATTTTACAGGACTTATAATAGCAATAACAACCTTTATAGTAATAGGCTTCTTTCACCCGATAGTGATTAAGTGTGAATACCATTTCGGCACGGGATGCTGGTGGGCATTTGCACTGGCGGGCGTATTGTTCATTGCCTCAAGCCTGGTCGTAAGCAATGACGTGGCAAGTCCTGTGCTTGGAGTTATAGGATGTTCCTGCTTCTGGAGCATCCTTGAATTGTTCGAACAGAAAGAAAGGGTTGAGAAGGGTTGGTTTCCAAAGAACCCAAAGCGCACAACAACCCAGAAATAAGTTTTCAGGTTGAAGATTTTGATAACAGAATGGTAAAACTCAGCAACAACTACGAAATACCACAGATAGGAGTCGGAACATGGACTCTGCGCGACGAAACGGCAATCAACAACGTAAAGCTTGCCCTTCAGGCAGGTTTCCGTCACATTGACACGGCCCAGATGTATGAGAACGAATCAGAAGTGGGCCAGGGAATTGCCATCAGCGGTGTTCCACGTAGTGAAATCTTTCTGACGACGAAGGTATCTACCGGCAACATGCGCGGTGGAAAGGAGGTCGTCAGAGAGGCTATCAGCCAGAGCATCGAAAAGCTTAAGACAGACTATCTGGATCTTCTGCTCATTCACTGGCCTGTAAAAGACTGTGTAAGGGATACATGGCAGGTCATGGAAGAATTCGTACGTGAAGGCAAGGTCCGCTCACTGGGCGTCAGCAATTTCAACCGCCACCACCTTGAAGACCTTCTTTCCTATGCCCAAATAAAGCCGGTAATCAACCAGATTGAAGTACATCCTTTCATGACACAGGAAGAGAACATTGCATATAACCGTTCCCTGGGTATCCAGGTTCAGGCCTGGGGACCGTTCGGTCAGGGTAACATAGACATTCTGGGCAATCCCCTGCTGCAGACTCAGGCCGCGAAATATGGAAAGACGGCATCGCAGATC
>JAKSIY010000081.1 GCA_024398535.1 Bacteroidaceae bacterium | reverse complement strand
GCTGAGACAAACCTCACCGCCTACTCTGCTGAGGTGCAGTCCCTGGCTACTTCAGGGTGCAACCTGAAAGCGGCTCTTGCCTTGGCAAGGACGGTCAACAGCATCATGTCCTACTGTCCCGGCAGCACAGAGGTCTTGACAACGGGTGCGGACTCATTCCGTCAGAAGCGTGGTGTATGTCAGGACTTTGCCCATATCCTGATTTCAATCTGCAGAAAGAATGGGATTCCTGCCAGGTACGTCTGCGGGTTTGTTGTCGGTGAGGGTCAGACCCATGCCTGGACACAGGTTTGGGACAAAGGCGCATGGTGGGGAATTGATCCTACTGCCGGAGAGCTCTGCAACGACCGCTACATAACGGTAGCTGTTGGACGTGACGCCCAGGACTGCTCAGTAAGCCGAGGCATGTTCTTTGGGAGCGTTATTCAGAGAACCACAGCTAATGTATTGGTAGAAGAAAAGTTATAACAGAATGATTAAGACGATATATGAAACGGCACTTCCTGTAGGTGAGACATTCTCAATAAAGAAGCATGTCATAACCAATGGTACCGGAAAGAAGAGGTTCTGCGTTGTAAGCGGCACCCACGGCGATGAACTTGAAGGTCAGTTCATCTGTTTCCTTCTGCAGCAGGAAATCATGAAAAACATTGAATTGCTTGATGGAACCCTTGAGGTCTATCCTGCCCTGAATCCTATGGGAATTGACTCAATTACACGAGGCATCCCGAACTTTGACCTTGACATGAACCGCATTTTTCCTGGCGATGCCAGCGGCACAATTGCAGAACAGGCTGCCGCTGCAGTCATTCAGGACCTGAAGGATGCAGACATGGTGATTGACATTCACTCAAGCAACATCTTCCTGCGTGAGGTTCCACAGGTCCGAATCAGCGAAATGACTGCAGAATTGCTGGTTCCGTATGCCAGGAAGCTGAACACGGAATTCATCTGGGTACACGGAGCTGCAACCGTTCTGGAATCTACCCTGGCCCATTCACTGAACTCAATAGGTACACCTACGCTGGTAGTTGAACTTGGTGTGGGTATGCGCATAAACCATTATTATGGAAAGAAGATGGTGAAAGGAATCATGAACCTGATGGCATCAATGGATATCTGGAAGGGCCATGTTGACAGCAGTTCCATTTCAGACCCAATTATCTCTACCGGTGACCAGGTCTGCTTTGTCAACGCACCGGCATCGGGAATATTCTCTACAGAGACACACAACGAGCGCATCATTCAGAAAGGCGACAGCCTAGGACAGATAATCAGTCCACTTGCCGGCCAGGTCATAGAGGACATCATTTCACCTTGCAGAGGTTATTTGTTTACAATCAGAGCCTATCCGGTATGCTATGAAGGCTCATTATTGGCTAGAATACACAAGATATGATTAAGGATCTGATTTTCAGTATGGAGTCTCCATACCGTGATACGTTCAGAATCTGGGGATACAGATTCGGCAGTGGAGAGAAGAGTCTGGCAATTGTAGGTGCCATGCGTGGTGACGAAGTCAAGCAGCAGTTCATATGTGCACAGCTTGTTGCCGCGCTCAAGGAGCTTGAGTCTCAGGGAAAACTTATTGAAGGACATGAAATCCTGGTTATACCGTCTGCAAATCCGTTTTCAATGAATATAGGAAAGCGTTTCTGGGCGCTTGACGGCACAGATATCAACCGTATGTTTCCTGGCTATGATCTTGGTGAGACTACCCAGCGCATTGCATCGGGCCTGTTTGAGGCAATAAAGGAGTACCGATACGGCATTCAGATGGCAAGTTCCTATATGTCAGGAAACTATGTGCCTCATGTCAGGATAACCAAGACCGGGTTTGAGGATGTTGACACTGCACGTCTTTTTGGACTTCCATACGTTTCTCTCAGAGATCCAAAGCCGTTTGACACAGTCATGCTCAACTACAACTGGCAGATCTGGTCAACCAAGGCATATTCTCTTTACGGTGGCAAGAATGATGACGTGACGCGTCACGGAAGCCGTCAGATGGTTGACACTCTGCTCAGATTCATTAACCGATGCGGCCTGTCAGAAACACTTCCGAATGCCGTCAGTCTGGCGTACGAATCACTGGTGATTGACGATGCGGAGCTTGTCAAGATCAACGCTCCTGCTGCCGGAATTCTTCAGAATCTGGTTAAGGCCGGTGACACTGTTGTTGCCGGTCAGCCTCTGGCACGCATCATTGACCCGTATGAGAATACCACGCTCGCACAAGTTGATGCCCCGCGTGACGGTGTGGTCTTCTACACGTTGAACAAGCCACTTGCGCTGCAGCACACTCCCCTGTTTGAGATTTATTAAATATTCTTCATGACACGGTTTTAGAACTCAACCGGCTTAGACATGTGCATACCGTACATTGTCAGGCTGTTGTCTTTTGCGTAGTTCAGAATGCTGATGCGTGAATCCCTGGCGGCCTGCTGGTCAGAGTCAAATGATGGACCGTACTGTGGATACTTCAGCTGAAGTGCAGCAGAATGAATGATGTCGCCAATTATCAGGCAGTCCAGAACCTGGTAAACGGTATGTCCCGGTGTATGGCCGTATGCGGCAATTGTCTTTATATGACCAGGCAGCTCTGTGCCGGCATCGAACAGATGGAGTCTGTCCTTGTAGGCATCAAGAACCTGTTTCTGCTGGCCGTCTGCGCTCCAGGCATCGGCCTCAAGGCGGTTAACATAGAGTTCTGCGTTTGGGAATACCGGTTTGCCGTCAGCCAGAAGGCCGCCTATGTGGTCAGCATGCATGTGAGTCAGACAGATCATGTCAAGCTCTTCTGGGGCCACCTCATGGATCTTCATCTGCTGAATCAGGGTGCTAGAAGGAGAACCCATGCCAGCATCAAAGAGAATGCTCTTGCCGTCAGACTTCAGCAGAACGCAGCTGACAGATGAAATACAAAGAAGTGAAGATTTAAAAAAAAATCAAGTATCTTTGACACAGTAAAACACGATAATATGAAAAAGATAGTATTACTTGCAATTGCGGTTCTGGCACTTGCCAGCTGCAACGTTAAGGATAATGCCCAGGCTGGGTTTGAAAAAATCTATAAGGAGCACGCAAATGACCAGCAGGGCGTAGATGCCTTCACTATGCTGATAACCAATTTCTGGACTCCGGAAAAGTCACTGCAGGAGTATGGGAAGGCCAGTGAAGCTGTTAAGAAAGATGCAAAGATCTTTATAAAGATGGATGCCATAAGCCATATTGATGATGTACTGCCTGGCAAGCCATACAAGGAGATCAAGGGCCCGAATGCATTGAGCGGTGATACCCTCTGCATAGGTGATATCCTGGCTCAGGGGAAGCCAGTTCTTGTAGATTTCTGGGCATCCTGGTGTGGACCTTGCAGAAGGGAGATCAAGAGTCATCTGCTTGACATTGCCAAGGATGGCAAACTGAATATTGTAGGCATAGCAGTCTGGGAAGATGCTCTTGAGGATACGCAAGAGGCAATTGAGGCGCTGGGCATAACCTGGCCAGTCATCTACACTGGTGGACGTCTGCAGTCTCCAAGTTCAAGGTATGGAGTGATAGGTATCCCTACCCTTTTCCTGATTGCTCCTGACGGCACAATCCTTGGTTCCGGTCACAGCGTTGACGAGATTCCTGCTATCAAGGAATACCTGTAAACAAGTATTACAGACGCCAGCCAAATCAATTGGTATCTACCAAAGATAGAACTTATTTTTGTAACAATTTTTGCAAGCATAGTATGAAGAGACTATTATCATTCGCAATCCTTGGCATGGCCTTCAGCATGATGGCCGATGCCCAGATCCTGCGCACTACCGTTGCCCAGGGAGAGATTGAAGGTGAGCTCCACAACGGATTTGCACTCTACAAGGCAATTCCATACGCAGAAGCTCCAGTCGGTGACCTTAGGTGGAAGGCTCCGGTTCCAAAGAAGCCTTGGACAGGTGTCTATAAGGCAGAGAACTGGGGAATCCGTCCATACCAGGGTAACGGTCAGGGAAGCGGTCCTTGTTCTGAGGACTGTCTGTACCTGTCTGTAGAGACACCTGCAAAGGATAAGAATGAAAAACTGCCAGTATTCGTAATGATTCATGGTGGTGGCTTTGAGACCGGTTCATACAGTGGCACCCAGGACAGTTTCGTTAAGGAGGGCATTGTATATGTAAGCATCGAGTACCGTCTTGGTGCCCTTGGATTCATGGCACATCCGGAACTGGCAAAGGAGTCAAAGGACGGCATCAGCGGCAACTACGGAATCTATGACCAGATCTGTGCTCTGAACTGGGTTCATGACAACATTGCAGCATTTGGCGGTGACCCTGAGAAAGTTACTATCTGCGGTGAATCTGCCGGTGGCATCAGTGTAAGCATTCTTTGCGCATCGCCTCTGTGCAAGGGTCTGTTCCGCGCTGCCATCAGTGAGAGCGGCGGCAACTTCTGCCCTATTTCTGCCCCGGGTGCAACTGCCATGAAGCCATTCAAGGATGCCCAGCAGGATGGTCTGGAGTTCCAGAAGAAGCTTGGCGCAAAGAACATGAAGCAGCTGCGTAAGGTAAGCGGCGAGGATATTGTTGCTGCAACTTCAAGCAACCAGTTCTGGCCGGTTGTTGACGGCATCGCCATTACCGGTGACCAGTATAAGCTCTATGAGCAGGGCAACTACAATGACGTTGACATTCTTGTTGGATACAACTCTGACGAGGGAAGCCTCTTTGTATATCAGATGACAGTTGACCAGTACAAGGGAATGCTCCAGCAGTACGGCTCATTTGCAGACAAGGCAGCCAAAGCATACCCTGCAACCAACAACCAGGAGGCACTCTACGCAATCCAGGACATCTTCCGTGATTCTGCATTCGGCTGGGGCTCATGGGCATGGTGCAACCTGCAGAGTAAGAACGGCAAGGGCAAAGTCTATATGTATTACTTTGACCAGCTCTCAGAGAACAGCATCCTGGGCGGCCGTTCACGCGGTGCTACACACGTTGCAGAGATGCCGTTCATCTACTCATGGGGCGGCAAGATGTCAGACGTTGACCAGAGCATGGCTCAGATCATGCCACAGTACTGGATCAACTTTGTAAAGACCGGAAATCCTAACGGTGAGGGACTTCCATACTGGACCACCTTTAAGCAGGGTGAAGCCACAGTCATGGACTTCAACAACGGCTTCCACCTGATCAAGACTCCGAACCAGCCTCAGATGGACTTCTGGGAAGAGTATTTCAAGAGCCTCCGTTGAACGGTTTTGGGGACAGGTCATCGCCTGGCGAGGGACAGGTCCCGTTTTGGCGAACAATATTGGGGACAGGTCCTGATTCGTTCGAGGGACAGGTCCCTTCTTGTGCGAAAAATGGCAGGAAAATACACAAAGCTGTGTGGAAATTGCATTTTCTTTGTCGGCAAAAACAGAGAAAATGAAAGAGTACACAATCAGGCTAGAGTTGCCTGAAGAACAGCAGAAGGTTGAGAGTCTTGTACGTGAGTCATTCTGGAACGTTTACCGTCCGGGGTGTCTTGAGCATTATGTACTGCATTGTCTTAGAAATGACCCGGACTTCATTCCTGAACTGAATCTGGTAATGGAGTCCCAGGGGCAGCTTATTGGGCAATGTATCTGCATGCGTGCGTTGTTGACGACCAATAGCGATGCAACAGTCCCCATCATGACATTGGGACCTATTGGGATCCATCCGGATTACAAGCGTCAGGGGTACGGTAAGGCGATGCTTGACTACACCCTGCAGAGAGCATCTGAGATGGGGTTCGGAGCAGTCTGCTTTGAAGGGAACATTGACTTCTATGGCAAGAGCGGATTTCAGTTTGCCAGCAATTACGGAATTGGCTACCACGGACTTCCTGAAGGAGAGGACGCATCGTTCTTTCTATGCAAGGAGCTGATTCCCGGATATCTGGAGTCTTTCAGGAAAAGCTGTTCCACGGAATCTTCATGTGGCGGGAACTGGGCGGAGTACTCCACGCCACAGGGATATTTTGTAGATGAGACAGAGGCTGAGGAGTTTGACCGCAAATTCCCGCCCAAAGAGAAGCTTAAACTCCCTGGTCAGCTTTGGTAAAGAGCAATGGCACAGTTCCTTTCAAGACTACCGGCAGCGCCACTCAGGCCTTATGTAAAGGTGTACTTCTGGGGCATCGACCATAATGCCCCAAAGGTGCAGCGCATTGTGCCGAATGGTGAGATGGGACTCTGCTTCTACCGTTCCTGCAGTGTCATTTATGATGGCACAGGACGCATTGACAGCTGCCTGGCCGGTCAGAGTCTGCACTATCAGGACATAATTTCAGACGGACACATAGAGATTGTAGGTGCAGAATTCACCACTCTTGGTGCCTGTCTTTTCTTCAGCACGCCCTTACACGAATACTTTGGAAAAACCGTACAACTTACAGATTTACAGGACGCAGAGCTGGCAGCGCTTGAGGATTCAATAATGAATGCCAAGGATTCCAGTGAGTGCTTTGACCTGATGGACTCCTTCTTCTTGAAGCGGCTCAGCAACAGTTCCGTCGATGCCCTCAACCTGCGCAGACTACAGCGTGCCCTGGCATACGGAATGAACCACACCACCAATGCACAGCTTGACGGCCTTGCCTCTGAGGCCTGCCTGAGCCAGCGCCACTTCTGCCGTCTGTTCTCAAGCATGGCCGGCCTCTCTCCAAAGGACTACATGCGCCTGCAACGGTATCGGACCGCACTTCACGCCCTGAAAAAGCGCAATGCCACATTGACCAGCATCGCACTTGATTGCGGTTACTACGACCACTCCCACATGACGCATGAATTCCGCGCCATCAGCGGCTACACCCCGTCACAGCTGCTGCCTCTCTCAGAAAACGACTCCGACACATTTGGCTGGCGCTTATGAGGTGACATGCAGAAACTTGCGCTATCTTTGTAACAGATTCCGCCAAATGAGGGACAGGTCCCAGTTTGGCGAAAAAAATGGATAGCAATGAAAAAGAAGATAGTATTTCTGACAGGAGCCGGTGCCAGTGCAGAAAGCGGTATCAGAACATTCCGTGATACTGATGGATTGTGGGAAGAGTACAGCATTGAAGATGTCTGTACACCAGAAGGTTACAATCGCAATCCCAAGTTGGTGATTGATTTCTACAACGAGCGCCGCAAGCAGTTGCTCACAGTAAAGCCTAACCGATGCCACGAGCTCATAGCAAGCCTCCAGGACAGGTTTGAGGTCAGTGTGGTGACTCAGAACGTTGACAATCTGCATGAACGTGCCGGCAGCAAAGATGTGCTGCACCTGCATGGTGAACTGACAAAAGTCTGCTCAAGCTATGACCCTAACGACTACCGCTACATAAAGGAACTTAAGCCGGAAGAGTATGAAGTCCACATGGGCGACAAGGCCGGTGACGGCAGTCAGCTACGTCCTTTCATTGTATGGTTCGGCGAATCCGTCCCCAACATTGCTCTAGCAGAAGAGATAGTGGAAAGCGCTGACATTCTTGTAGTTATCGGCACGTCGCTAAATGTATATCCGGCAGCAGGACTGCTCTACTATGCAAAGCCTGGCATTCCTGTATATCTAATTGATCCTGCAGAAGTCGATGCCAAAGGGCGCGCTGGCGTGACCCACATAAGGATGGGTGCCGGTGCGGGAATGGAGAAACTCATTGAAATGCTCTGATTCTTGCAGTCGTATGGAAATAAGAATAGGAACATTGGCCGATGCCAAAGCAATAGCGCAGTTCCAAGTGGATATGGCACTTGAGTCCGAAGGAACCTTATTGGGCATCGATACCCTGCTTGATGGGGTAAGACATGCCATGGAAGATGCTCAGAAAGGTACGTATCTGGTGGCAGAAGTTGACGGCAACCCAGTGGGCAGCCTGCTTCTGACCAAGGAATGGAGCGACTGGAATGACGGATGGTATTATTGGATACAGAGCGTGTTCGTTAAAGCAGAGCACAGGCGCAAGGGACTGTACCGCGCCATGTATGAGAAGGCAAAGCAGATAGCACGTGCTGACGGTGCCAGTCAGATCAGACTGTACGTGGACAAGACCAATGAACGTGGCCAGAAGACATACCAGGCACTGGGAATGCATGAGAGCCATTACCTGATGTATGAAGCAGAACTATGAGAAAGATTCTATTTTTTGCAACTGCCCTACTCTCACTCCTTTCCTGCAAGGAGGCAGACCAATGGGAACTGGTCTGGGAAGAAAACTTTGACGGCCCGGAATTGGATGCCTCAGTATGGAGTAGAATAAGACGCGGTACACCGGAGTGGCAGGATACACAGGCTCCTGATGATGACCGATGCTTTGACATGCGTGACGGAATGCTGATCCTGCGTGGCATGGTAAATGACATCAATCCAGAGGATACCGCGGCATACCACACCGGTGGAGTTTCAACAGCAAGGAAGCACGCATTTGACTGCGGCCGCATTGAAGTCCGTGCACGTCTGCATGGCGCACAGGGTGCATGGCCAGCTATCTGGATGATGCCGTTTGACCAGACGCTTCCTTGGCCTAAGGGCGGTGAAGTTGATATCATGGAGCATCTGAATCATGACGATATTGCTTATTATACCCTTCACTCCATCTTTTCTCATGATTCTGCAAACAAATCATACCAGGACAGCATCCCAACAGGCACCAAGTCCAGAATCAATCCTGATGATTTCAACGTTTATAGTGTTGATTTTTACCCAGACAGCATGGTTTACCACGTAAACGGTGAGCGTGTGTTTGCCTACTACAAGGATTATTCAATTCCGGAAGAGAAAGAACAGTTTCCATTCTATCGTCCCATGTTCCTGATGATTGACATGCAACTGCGAGGTTCGTGGCCAGGACCGGTTGATCCGAAAGACCTTCCTGTAGAGATGGAAGTAGATTGGGTACGCCATTACCAACTCAAGAGATAAATAATAACAAATAAACACAGACATGAAAACTACATTTACCCGTATGGCTATCTCTGCAATGGCCATAATGTCAACCGTGACTTTTACATCATGTGGCTTCAAGGCATCGCAGCCAGTTGCTCAGGAAACAGTATCCATAGAACCGACAGATCCGGAGCTGTGGGCTGCCATGAATAAGAAACTGGAGCTGAAAGAAGACCGTGGCGTCATGGAGAATCCTCTGGACCTGAACGGATTCATTCAGATTGCAATCATTGTAGAGGATATTGATGTTGCTGCCCGTGAGTGGGCAGAACTCCTGAACGTTCCTGTTCCTGAGGTCAAGGTGCATCAGACCGTTGATACAACAGATCCTAAGCTCATGTATTATGGAAAGAACTACAAGTACGGTCTGAAACTGGCATCAATCATGGCTCCACAGGGATTCATCATTGAGCTTCATCAGATTATTGATGACAACCCAAGCACATACAATGAGTTCATCAAGGAGCATGGTTATGGCGTACACCACATAGGTTTTGCTGTAGGTGACCGTCGCGATGCTGTAGTGAACGAACTTGTTGAGCGTGGTTATACAAAGCGCGTTGAGCACTTCTACCCAGGTGGCAGCTGGACAATCATCGACGCAGAGCAGTCTCTGGGCGTCAATCTGAATATCAAGCCTGCCATGTAATTCCCTGACAGAAACATGAAGTCTAACACAAATGCGTATGTTCGCCTTCATATGGCAATCCTGCTTGCCGGTGGCACAGGACTGTTTGGCAGACTGATATCCATCAGGGAACTGCCGCTGGTATGCATGCGCGTTGTGTTGGCTGCTATGATTCTGTCCGTAGTCCTGGCCGCGGGAAAGAAACTCAAGAAGCATGAACGCAGCCAGGTTCTGAAAGCTATGGGATGCGGCATCCTGCTGAGCATCCACTGGGTCTTCTATTACGGCAGTATCAAGGCTGCTAACGTATCCATCGGAGCTGTATGCTTTGCACTGGTTGGATTTCTTACGGCAATAATAGAACCAGTCATTCACCGTCATAAACCGTCCTGGAAAGAGCTTCTGCTCGGCATGCTGACGGCATTCGGAATTGCACTCATATTCGGGTTTGATACCCGGCACAGACTTGGAATCGGAATAGGATTCCTTTCGTCTCTTATGTACGTGTTCTTCTCTATAAGCAGCAAGAGCGTACAGGCAGAAACCGGACTGAACAGCAGCCATATGCTCCTTTACGAACTGATAGGCGGTGGTGCTGTACTGATGCTGCTTACCCCACTCTATGCACTTGTATTTCCCGATGCCCAGATAATTCCTAGTCCGCGTGACTTCTGCTTCCTGCTGCTGTTCGCATCGGTCTTTACGGTTCTTTTCTTCCTGCTGCACCTGCAGGCACTGAAAGAGATACCTGTGTTCACGGTGAACCTGAGCTACAATCTGGAACCCGTCTATACAATAACGCTGGCCATGATTCTGTTTGGAGAGGCAAAAGAACTGAACTTCAGTTTCTGGGGCGGAATAGCACTGATCATACTCTCAGTGGTGCTGCAGAACGTGGTCTCATACCGAAATGTACGAAAGTTATGAACTATGATAAAAAAGCTTATAAACCGCAAATGGAAAGTGCTTGACAGCCAGAAACTTCTGAGCAAAGGCACATGGATGAACCTGCGCATGGAAAAGGTGCAGCTGCCGTCTGGAGCAATTGTTCCGGAATGGTTTGTGCTGGAGTTTCCGGACTGGATAAACGTGATAGCTATAACAAAGGATGGCCGGTTTGTCATGGAAGACCAGTACCGCCATGCTCTTGGCCAGACCAATTATGAACTTGTGGCAGGCGTGATTGATCCGGGTGAGACTCCGCTACAGGCTGCACAGCGTGAGCTCAGTGAAGAGACCGGTTTCGGCGGTGGAGAGTGGCAGCTCTTCATGCAGGTTTCCCCTAACCCGACCAACCACACCAACATGAGCTACACCTTTCTGGCTACCGGTGTTGAGAAACTGCGTGACCAGCATACCGAAGCCACAGAAGACATAAATGTTGATATTTTTACAGAGGAAGAAGTACTTGAACTGCTTGAAACCGGACAGATTGTCCAGGCCCTTCACGCCGCCCCACTCTGGAAGTACTTTGCAAACAAGAAATAACTATGGAATACAAAGATAAAGTAGTTGTAATCACCGGTGCCGCACAGGGCATAGGCCGATGCATAGCAGAACAGTTTCACAAAGAAGGCGCCATGGTCTGCGCCATTGACAAGCAGGTTAAGCCCAATCAGCCAATGCTGGGTCAGTCTCAGAGTCCGTCTGCTGCTCCGGATATCTATTCCCTCTATTTTCAGGGAGACATATCGGACAAGTCCGTGCTTGAAGAATTTGCCGGCAAGGTAATTGAACGTTTCGGCCACGTTGACTGCGTAATCAGCAATGCACTGCCAATCATGAAAGGCATTGAAGAGTGCAGCTATGAAGAGTTCCAGTACGCCCTGAGCGTGGGTGTCACTGCCCCATTCTATCTGGTCAAGCTGCTGTGTCCGCACATGTCTGACATGGCAGCGGTTGTCAATATTTCTTC
>JAKSIY010000080.1 GCA_024398535.1 Bacteroidaceae bacterium | reverse complement strand
ATTATCTACCTCATCAGAGATCATGATAAATCTGTAGATCATATTATAATATTGTTAGTCTTTTATAATTCCTCTCTGTGATGATTCAATGAAAGCAACTATGTGCTTCACGTCATCACAGTCATAAATCTTGTCCTGCTTGATGGCAGCAATGGCCTGGGATACATTCATGCCACGCAGGTAAATCATGCGGTAGCACTCATGGATGGCTTCTATGCGTTCGGCAGAGAAGTTTTCTCTTCTGAGTCGTACAATGTTGATTCCCTGATAAGTTGCAGGATTGCGTCCTGCCATGACAAATGGCGGGATGTCTTTTGTACAAGGTGAACCGCCCTGAATCATTACGTATGAACCGATGTGGCTGAACTGATGAATGAGTACAACCGCACTGATGGTTGCATGGTCGTCAACTACAACTTCACCTGCAAACTTTGTGTGGTTGCCGATGATATTGTAATTACCGATGAAACAGTCGTGGGCTACATGCACACCTTCCATGAGAAGGTTGTTGCTGCCTACGACAGTCTTGCCTTTTGATGCAGTACCACGGTTGATGGTCACGTTCTCACGGATGCGGTTGTTGTCTCCGATCTCTGCAGTGGTCTCTTCTCCACGGAACTTCAGATCCTGTGGGATTGCTCCAATTACTGCTCCCGGGAAAATCTGATTGCCGTTTCCGATTCTTGAGCCGGAGAGTACCGTAACGTGTGGCATGAGAACATTGTTGTCACCTATTACCACATTGCTGTCAATGTAGCAGAAGGCTCCGATTTCTACATTCTGGCCAATCTGTGCAGAAGGGTCAACGTAGGCGAGTGGGCTTATCATATTGCTGTCTTTTACTGTTTGTTAATTATCTGGACCATGAATTCTGCTTCTGCTACGACGTTTTCTCCTACAAAACAATATCCCTTGAGAGAAACGATGCCGTGGCGTACAGGTGATGTGCGGACTACGCGCATGAGCAGCGTGTCACCGGGTCTTACCTGCTGGCGGAATTTGGTGTTGTCAATCTTTATGAATACAGCGTTCTGCTTGTCAGGTTCATCTGAGAACTGACGGACAAGCATTCCGCCGAGCTGAGCCATGGCTTCAACCTGAAGGACACCTGGCATGATAGGGGAATCCGGGAAGTGACCATGGAAGAACTCCTCGTTTATGGTCACGTTCTTGACACCCTCGGCATAGAGGTCTGTAAGTCCGATGACCTTGTCAAGCAGTAGCATAGGGTATCTGTGTGGAAGGATTTCCCTGATCTGGTCTATATCCATGATTGGTGGAATCGACGGATTGTAGGCTGGTGCCTGCATCGGATTCACCTTTATGGCCTTGCGTACTATTCTTGCAAACTGGTTGTTGATGGTATGTCCTGGGCGGGTAGCAATGATGCGTCCCTTGATTGGCTTGCCGATAAGAGCAAGGTCACCGATTATGTCAAGCAGCTTGTGACGTGCAGGCTCGTTCTGCCATATCAGCGGCTTGTGCATGATGTATCCCAGCTTGGTGGCATCCATCCTTGGGACTTTCATGACTTCTGTAATCTGGTCATATTTCTCCTGTGTGAGCTGCTTCTCATAGATGACGATTGCATTGTCCAGGTCACCTCCCTTGATAAGTCCCATATTGAGCAGTGGCTCAAGTTCGCGGACAAATACAAATGTACGGCTGCGGGCAATGTCCTCTGGGAAATCTGCCATGTCGTCGAGCGATGCATACTGGTTGTATAGGACTTCCGAGTCATATGATACCAGGACGGTTACGCTGAACTTGTCGTCAGGGAGCAGTATGACTGAAGAGCCGGTCTTCTCATCATGGACCTCAATCTTCTGGGTTACAACATAGAAATCCTTGGGAGCATCAAGTTCCACCACACCTACACGGTTGATGTTCTCAACGTAATAGATGGCGCTTCCGTCAAGGATAGGGAATTCCGGTCCGTCAACCTCAATGTGACAGTTGTCGATTCCGGCAGAGTAGAGGGCAGCCATGGCATGCTCTACTGTGCTGACCTTCAGGTTGCCCTTTGAAAGAACGGTTCCACGCTGTGTGTCGTGTACATTGTCAGCTATTGCATCGATTGTAGGCTTTCCTTCCATGTCGATGCGCTGGATCTTGTATCCGTAGTCTGCTGGGGCTGGCTTGAATGTCACTGTCAGCTGCAGTCCTGTATGAAGACCTTTTCCACTGAGTGAGAAACTGTCCTTGAGTGTTTTCTGTTTATACATTCTGTTCTTTGATTGTGGCCTTCAGTGCGGCCAGTTCCTTCTTGAGTTCCTGAAGCTCCCTGTACATGTCAGGCAGTTTCTTTGTGATTATTGCAGAACGTGCCCAGATTCTGTGTTCCATGGCTGGGCTTCCCATCAGTGTCTGGCCGCCCTTCTCGGAACCGGCAATGCCGGACTGTGCTCCGCAGTTCAGGTGATCACCAAGAGTGATGTGACCGGCAATGCCTACCTGACCGCCGAACATGCTCCAGGCACCGATCTTGGCAGAACCGGCAACTCCGCCCTGCGCAGACATTACTGTGTTCTCTCCAATCTCAACGTTATGGCCAATCTGGACAAGATTGTCAAGCTTTACACCCTTGCCAACAAATGTCCTTCCCATTGTTGAGCGGTCAACGCAGGTGTTGGCACCAATCTCAACGTCGTCAGCAAGTTCTGCGATACCTATCTGAGGGATCTTCTCATAGCCACCTTCTGCAGGTGCGAATCCGAATCCGTCAGCACCCAGCACGCTGCCTGCATGCATGATGCATCGGTTGCCCACCTTGCAGCCGTGATAGACGGTAACATGATGGTAGAGGAGGGAATCTGCTCCGACGCTGGCACCGTCACCGATAGTGACGTGTGGATATATCTGTGTGCGGTCTCCAATCCTGGCATTGTCTCCAATGACAGCGAAAGGACCTATATAGACGTCCTGACCGATTGTTGCACTCTCTGAAATTGATGCAAGCGGACTGATGCCTTTCTTTGCCGGCTTCATGGATTCATAAAGGGAAAGAAGCTTGGCAATGCTCTCATAAGCGTTTTCAACACGTACAAGTGTGGCCTTGACCGGATGCTCAAGCACAAGATCCCTGTTTACAAGGACGATGCTTGATTCTGTTTCATAGAGATAACTGTTGTACTTTGGGTTTGACAGGAATGAGAGTGCTCCCGGCGTTCCTTCCTCAATCTTTGCAAAGGTGTGGACTGATGCCTTTGGATCTCCTTCAACCTGTCCTTGCAGGAATGCTGCTATCTGTTCTGCTGAAAATTCCATGTCACAAAGGTAATCATTATTATTTTAAGTAGGTGGCCATCTCTTCCTGTACCTTGTGGGCAGCCTCTGCAGCGGCTGCTGCGAAGTTCTCTGTCGAGTCTGCGTAGATGATGGCACGGCTGCTGTTCACGAGCAGGCCGCAGTCCTTGATCATACCGTACTTGCAGACCTCTGCCAGGCTTCCGCCCTGAGCACCTACGCCAGGAACAAGAAGGAATGCATTAGGAGCCACGGCACGGATGTCCTTGAACATCTCGCCGCGTGTTGCACCTACTACGTACATCATGTTGTCGTCATTGCCCCACTGCTGGCTCTTGCGGATGACCTTCTCAAAAAGGCGCTCGCCTTCATTGTCTTCTGTCAGCTGGAAGTCAAAGCTGCCCTTGTTGCTGGTCAGGGCAAGGAGGATCACCCACTTGCCTTCGTAACCCTCAAGGAATGGAGTTACACTGTCTTCACCCATGTATGGAGCAACGGTCAGGGCATCCACATCATATTCTCCGAAGAAGGTGCGTGCATACATCTTGCTGGTGTTGCCAATGTCACCGCGCTTGGCGTCTGCTATGATGAACTGCTCTGGGTAGTTCTCCTTGAGATACTTTACGGTCTTCTCAAAGGCAATCATTCCCTTCACGCCGAATGCCTCGTAGAATGCCAGGTTTGGCTTGTATGCCACGCAGTATGGTGCAGTGGCATCGATTATTGCCTTGTTGAATGCAAAGATAGGGTCCTCTTCATTCAGAAGATGCTGTGGAACCTTTTTAAGGTCTGTATCCAGGCCGACGCAGAGGAAACTCTGCTTGGCGTTTATCTGTGCAACGAGCTCTTGTCTTGTCATAGTTGTATTCTTATTTTGTTTTTCTGTTTTATAATTCTGCCTCTTTCATTCGCTCTGCGTTCTCTGCTACGATGAGGTGGTCGATGCAGTCCTGGATCTGTCCGTCCATGAAGGCCGGAAGATTGTAGATGGTGTAGTTGATGCGGTGATCCGTGATGCGTCCCTGAGGATAGTTGTAGGTACGGATTTTTGCAGAACGGTCTCCGGTAGATACCATGGTCTTTCTTCTGGCTGCAATGTCATCCATGTACTTCTGATGCTCGCGGTCATAGATCATGGTACGCAGGCGGGACAGGGCACGCTCCTTGTTCTTTGGCTGGTCACGCGTCTCGGTACACTCAATGAGTATCTCCTCTACGATGCCCGTGTTAGGGTTCTTCCAGTCATAGCGCAGCCTGACGCCTGATTCCACCTTATTTACGTTCTGGCCACCGGCACCGCCGCTTCTGAATGTGTCCCAGCGGATTTCTCCTTCATGGATTTCCACTTCAAAGGCATCGGCTTCAGGAAGCACTGCCACTGTCGCTGCCGATGTGTGTATGCGTCCCTGTGTCTCTGTGGCAGGTACACGCTGTACACGATGCACTCCGGATTCATATTTCAAGGTTCCGTAAACCTTGGTTCCGGTAACTGAGAAAATAATCTCCTTGAATCCGCCTGACGTTCCTTCTGAGCAACTGGAAATAGCTATCTTCCAGCCTTTTGCCTCACAGAACTTAGAGTACATGCGGAACAGGTCTCCGGCAAAAATCGCAGCCTCATCACCTCCGGTGCCGCCACGGATCTCCATTATGACGTTCTTGTCATCCTGCGGGTCCTGTGGTATCAGCAACAGCTTTATTTCCTCTTCAAGAGAGCTGAGTCGGGTGGTGCATTGCTCCATCTCTTCTCTGGCCATCTGACGCATCTCCTGATCCTGTTCGGAACTGAGCAGGAGACGGGCATCTTCAAGGTCAGCAAGGGTTTTCATGTAGTCCTTGCGGGCCTTGACTAGTGGCTCCAGCTCATGGAACTCTCTGTTGAGCTTGACAAACCTCTTCATGTCCGATATGACTGAAGGGTCAGTAATGAGCAGGCTCACTTCCTGAAAGCGTGCCTCAATTCCATCAAGTCTGTCTAAGAGTCCGTTGTCTGTTGCCATAGATTAATCAATAGTTTTTCTTGAATCCCTTGAATGAATGGGGTGGAATGGTAACCTGATACCTTGTAATCTGAGAATTCTGGCGTCCGTACATGCGTTCTCCCATCTGGGTTCGACCCTGCAGTACGCTGCCGTCCTCAAGTCTTGTGAGAGACTTTGTGGCGTCTGTTACTATGTTGATTGTTACAGGTTTATCAAGGAAAGATTCAACCACGAATGTACCATTGTCATAGGTTAGGAGAGCTATCTGTGATGGGCCTTCTATACGTACGCCGGTCTCCTTGTCTGCAATGGTGCGGATGCGGTTGAGTGCAGCATCGGGCAGTGCGTAAAGGTGAGAGAAGTTCTCAGGAATGACCCATACGAACATGTTTCCGTTGGCGTATGATATCTGCTGCATCAGCGGCCATCCGTTTCCGTAGTCAAGGGTAGAGATGTCTTCCCATGAATCATTGGTCATGTAGGTAATCTGAGGAATGGTTATAGTTGCCTTGGCAACAGCAGGAGCACGTCTTGTACCTACAAGAATGGTATCAACAAGAGCCTTGCGGTCTGTGATGTTCAGTTCAACGATTTCTTCTATTCCGTTGCCCTGCAATGCCTTAAGAAGACCTGAGGTAATTATGACATCACCACCGTTCTTCATGAACTTCTTCATCTTTGCAACAATGTCCTTGTCCTGGGCAGCCTCTTCTGTCAGGATGACCATCTTTGAATTCTCAGGGAATTCCGGAACAAGCTCTACAGGAACACCGCACATACCCATGTACATCTGAAGGAAGTCTTCACCGATAGAGTAGTGTGGGCGGTATGATGGGATGCCCTTTGGGGTTCCCAGCTTGCCCAGGATCTTGTCAACCTGGCGGTATGAGTACTCTGCCACGCGGCCCCATGTAGGATTCTCAACACCGCGTGCCTTTGATTCCTCCATCATTTCCTGCATATTGAATGTAGGGTCCATGTCTGCCCACGGACGGTTCTGGTTGCGGAACTGATTGCGCATGCCCGAGAAGTTGAAAAGAGAGATTTCCGGTGCCTTTGCAAGCAGAGTCAGCCAGAGCTGTTCCGGGAACATGTCAAAGTAGGACATGCTGCCGGTGTCAACCCAACCTCCGTGATTGTATCCTGGACGCAGGTTCTCAAAGTAGCGTACTATTGCATAGCTTTCGTATGGTTGCAGGTGCTGCTCGCCGGCCGGATTTCTTGTCTCTGTACCTGTGTAGATGCCGTCAAAGGTATATGGGCCGTTCTTCAGGTCAAATCCAAGGCCATGGAAATGTTCGTACCAGTTAGGGTACTTGATGATGACCTTGCACTTTCTGTTGATCTTGTGGGCTGCATCTACAATGAGCTCCTTGGCAGCATCGTCAAGCAGTTTCATGCGGTAATCTGACCATGAGAGTCCGCTCTTGTCCTTCTCTTCTGCGCAGACTTCGCATCGGCAGTTTGTGAAGTAGTAATCGTCAAGAACGAATTCGTCAAAGTACTTTGCATTGATTTCTGCTGCCTTGCGGATGGTTGCCCTGTGTTCTGGGTTATTGTAGCAGAAACTTTCCCAACGCATCTTTACACCACCTCCATTGTTATATGTGACGCCTCCGGCAACTTCAACTCCCTTTGACTTGAAGAACTTGATTGCCTTCTTGAGAGCATCCTCATTTACAAATATGCCGTCGCGGAATACTTCAAGATAGACCTTATCAAGTGCAAGGTTCTTGGAATAGTCTTCCCAGGCCTGATCCAGGAATGCCTGGTCAGACATGCGGTTTACGGTACCTACCATTACGTATGCGGTAGTCCTGAAGTTTTCATAGTTTCCTGCCGACAGGGCAGATGCAAGCATCAGCAGGAACAGGGTGGTTATGGTAATTGACTTTCTCATATTATTCTGCCTTTTAGTATTTGAACTCTCCGTATTCGCTGTTGATAATCAGCTCAGTATGGTCGCATTCTTCAACTCTTCCTACAACTCTTGCATCAATGCCGAAGCTGCGGCTGATATTGATTACCTGATCTGCATATTCCTCTGGCAGGTATATCTCAAAACGGTGTCCCATGTTGAAGACCTTGTACATTTCTGACCACTCAGTGCCGCTCTGCTCCTTGATGGTGCGGAACAATGGAGGTACAGGGAACATGTTGTCCTTGACTACGCGTACATTTTCTACAAAGTGAAGTACCTTGGTCTGGGCTCCACCTGAACAATGTATCATTCCGTGTATGTTCGGGCGCAGTTCGTCAAGTACCTGCTTGATTACCGGTGCGTATGTGCGGGTAGGAGAGAGTACCAGTTTTCCTGCATTAAGTGGAGAGTCCTCAACGCTGTCGGTAAGCTGGAGTCCACCTGAATAGACAAGTTCCTCTGGAACGGCCTTGTCATAGGTCTCCGGGTATTTTTCAGCAACGTATTTTGAGAATACGTCATGACGTGCACTGGTCAGACCATTGCTTCCCATGCCGCCGTTGTATTCCTTCTCATAACGGGCCTTTCCGTATGATACGAGCCCCACTATGACATCTCCAGGACGGATATTCGCATTGTCTATAACGTCAGAACGCTTCATTCTGCAAGTTACTGTACTATCGACAATTATAGTACGTACAAGGTCACCTACGTCAGCGGTTTCCCCGCCAGTTGGCCATGCGTTCACTCCCATCTGCCTGAGTTCGGCCAGAAGCTCGTCTGTACCATTGATTATGGCGCTGATAACCTCTCCCGGAACCAGATTCTTGTTGCGTCCGATGGTTGAACTTACCAGGATATTGTCAACTGCACCTACGCAGAGCAGGTCGTCTATGTTCATGATAAGTGCGTCTTGAGCGATGCCTTTCCAGACACTCAGGTCACCGGTTTCTTTCCAGTATGCATAGGCAAGTGAAGACTTTGTTCCTGCTCCGTCTGCATGCATGATGTTACAGTATTCTGGATCACCGCCCAGGATGTCTGGAATGATTTTGCAGAAGGCCTTAGGGTAGAGGCCCTTGTCAATGTTCTTGATTGCGTTGTGTACGTCCTCTTTTGTTGCAGAGACGCCACGTTTCATGTACCTTTCGTCCATCAGAATTCTACTTTAGGTGCTGTTTCTGAACCCGCTTCTGCCTTGAAGTATGGCTTCTTGTCAAATCCTGCGATGCCGGCAATAAGGCTCTGTGGGAACTTTCTAATGTATGTGTTGTATTCGCTTGCAATGTTGTTGTAGTTCTGGCGTTCAACAGAAATCCTGTTTTCTGTGCCCTCAAGCTGTGCCTGAAGTTCCATGAAGTTCTGGTTGGCCTTCAGGTCAGGATACTGCTCTACGGTAGCAATGAGGCGTCCCAGAGCGCTTCCTACGTTGTTCTGGAGCTGCTGGTAGTTCTGCAGCTGTTCTTCTGTCAGCTGTGTAGGGTCAATTGTTACCTTGGTAGCAGCAGCACGAGCTGCTATCACAGATTCCAGCGTCTCAGACTCGTGCTGAGCATAGCCCTTTACCGTATTTACAAGGTTAGGTATCAGGTCTGCCCTGCGCTGATACTGGCTCTCAACATTACTCCATGCCTTGCTTACGGATTCCTCCTTGGCAACCATGCTGTTGTTGATTTTTACACCCCATAGGATAGCAAGAACAATCACTGCTATCACTCCAATCAGAGTTGTGGTTTTCTTCATAGTTTGTTGTTTGTTACTTTGTTATACTAAAAACGTGAACCGGCTCCGCCGCCTCCGGAGTGGCCTCCTCCAAAGCTTCCTCCGAATCCGCCTCCACCGAATCCACCTGAGCCGAAACTGCCTGCACCGAAACTGCCCCCGCCGTGATGGTGGTGACCGTCATCATAATATGTCTGCTTCTTCCTGCTGAATACATATCCGCAATGCGGGCATTCATATATAATCAGGTGTGTCTTTACGCCGTCTGCCTTTGAGAGCAGGGTAGAACTTGTCTGTTCAACACGCTTCCTGTGACATTTGGGGCATCGTCCGTCAAAATATATGCCGGCAGCAATCAGTATTCCACTCAGGCCAAAGATTGACAGGAATATTATCAGTACCAGCATGGCATCGTCATCGCTGTCTGAGGTCAGGTCTGACATCATCTCTGGGGTAACCAGATAGGTGTACAGGGCTTCTGCTCCAGCAATCATTCCCTGATCCCAGTTCCCGTCAGAAAATGACGGATTCATGTAGTTTACCTGGATGCGTTTGCAGATGGCATCGGGCAAGACTCCCTCTAATCCATATCCTGTAACGAATTGTATGCAACGCTCTGTGGTAGAGAGGGTTATTGCAAGTCCGTTGTTCTTGTCTTTCTGACCGACTCCGTTCTTTTCCAGTAGCTGGTATGTGAACTCAAAGCAGTCGTCCGGGTCAATTCCTTCAACGACGGCAATCACTGTCTGGATACCGGTGCTGTCCTCTATCTGTCTGAATATTGCATCAATCCTTGAGACTGCCTCTTCTGAGAGTATGTGGTCCGGATTACAGACATATCTGTTGCGGTCTGCCAGATGCACCATAGGGATGCTGGTTGGTGTATAGACCGCAGCTGCCAGCCTGATGGCCAGCAACAGAAGTGTTGATATGACTGCAAGCCTTTTCATCTCTGCTTAGCTGTTCCAGATTTTCCAGGCCTCCTCAGCTTGTATTTTAAGCATCTCCAGGCCGTTTTTCGTCGCTGCACCTGCATCCTTGCCTTTCTTCATGAAAAGTGTCTCCAGCGGGTTGTAAACAACGTCAAACAGAATGTGTGAAGAATCCAGGTATGAATATGGGATCTCCGGACACTCATCTACCTTTGGGTGCATTCCCACAGGAGTGCAGTTGATGATGAGTCTGTGCGTTTCCATGATGGATGGAGAAAGCTCGTAGTACCCCAGATTGTCAAATCCCGGATTGCGTGACACAAACCGATACTCTATCCCCAGGCTTTCCAGGGCATGCTTTATGGCTTTTGATGCTCCGTCTGGACCCTGAATCAGTGCCTTTTCTGGTTCCTCAGGCAGCATTGGAACAAGGGAATCCCTGAATCCGATGATGTCAGAGTTGTATCCCTCAAGTCTTACGTTGCCTTGGTCATCGCGTATGACCTTGACTACATTCACGGCTCCGATTGCCTGGGCAGTAGGGTCAACGTAGTCCAGATACTGCATCACGTCCTGCTTGTATGGGATGGTGACATTCAAGCCACGGATAGAAGGATTGTTCTTTACCAGATCGACAATCTGGGCAGCACTGTCAAGTTCGTAGTTCCTGTAGTCTGCGTCAATATGTTCCTCGCGGAACTTCTTCTTGAAATTCTGTTTGGAGAAAGAGTGGCCTAATGGCTTGCCTATCAATCCGTAAAGGTCTTTTGGTTCAAGTGAAGCAACAGGAGCTGAAAACTTGGGCTCCTGTTCTTCCGGTTCTGCCATGATACTGGTTGCCTTGTCATTGTTTACGTCGGGTGCTGGATTCCAGAATGGTTTAGGCGCGTCCTCTGGCACGACGCTGTCCCCATCAGGAAGGTTCATGTCATCTTTAAGAGAGACATTATTCTTGACGTACTTGCCAATGACTACGGCAATAATCAGTATGAATACTAGTAGATTAGCCATGCTGTGTTAAAGGGTCACTTCCTGCCTGCAAGCCACTCGGAAACGTTCTTTTCAATACGAGCGGCAATGTCCTGTGATTCTGCCTTGTCAAACTTCTCACCCACGATGTGCTCGTACAGCTCGATATAGCGGTCTGACACGCTCTCAACATACTGGTCTGTCATCTCAGGAACAACCTGTCCTGCCTTGCCCATGAAGTCATGCTCTATGAGCCACTGGCGTACGAACTCTTTTGAGAGCTGTTTCTGAGGTTCTCCCTTCTCAAATTTCTCCTGATAGCCGTCTGCGTAGAAATAACGTGAAGAGTCTGGCGTGTGAATCTCATCAATCAGGTAAACTTTTCCATTATTTTTACCGAATTCATACTTGGTATCAACCAGTATGAGGCCCTTCGCAGCTGCTATTTCCGTTCCACGAGCAAACAGAGCGCGGGTATATGCCTCCATCTGCTCATAATCATCTTTGCTTACAATTCCGCGTGCAATAATCTCTTCTTTTGAGATGTTTTCGTCATGTCCTTCCTCTGCTTTTGTGGTAGGAGTAATGATTGGTTCCGGGAATTTCTGGTTTTCCTTCATGCCTTCAGGGAGCTGGATTCCGCACAGGTTGCGGCAGCCGTCACGGTAATCTCTCCATGCAGAACCTGTCAGGTAGCCGCGGATGATCATCTCTACCCTGAAGCCCTCGCACTTCAGGCCGACTGTAACCATTGGGTCCGGAGTTGCAAGCTTCCAGTTTGGAACGATGTCTGCTGTTGCGTCAAGGAACTTTGATGCAATCTGGTTCAGTACCTGGCCCTTGAACGGAATACCCTTAGGCAGGATTACATCAAATGCAGAAATCCTGTCTGATGCTACCATAACCATGATGTCGTCATCAATGCTGTAAACGTCACGTACCTTGCCGTGATAAACGCTCTTCTGACCTTTGAAGTTGAAGTCAGTTCTAGTTAGTGCCTTGCTCATTTTCTTTATCTTTATTTGTTTCCTTTTTCTGTCTTGGCTTGTGTTCCTGATCATATCTGTCATAGGCATCTACTATGCGGCTGACCAGTTTGTGGCGCACAATGTCCTTCTTTGTCATCCTGACGATGCTCAGTCCTGGTATGTCATGCAGTATGTCCAGTGCCTGTACGAGTCCTGACACCTGGGTAGGCGGCAGGTCTATCTGGGTAAGGTC
>JAKSIY010000008.1 GCA_024398535.1 Bacteroidaceae bacterium | reverse complement strand
CCTTCAGATAGTCAGTAATGGTCAGATTGTCCTCAAAGTAACTCTGTAGCTCCATGGCGTTTATCTGCTTCTGGCCTATCTTCAGTCCGTTTGTGTATGTGGTGTCCTGGTCGCTGTAATTCTCTTTCAGACTGGTTACATCAGGGCGGAACATGTGGTGTGTGGCATAGCCGCCAAAGCGTATGTCATGCTGTGGGGTTGGAGAATAATGGAAATCTGCCCTGAGCGTCTCGTCAAAGATTCCTGATTTCATGGTCAGCTTCTCTGACATTATTTCTTTGTACTGCTTGTCTTCTGAGCTTATTCCTAGGTTCATTCTATGCCGGTACTGTGTGTAGTTGGCGCTCAGGTCCATGAAGAGTCGTGGCCCTATCACGTGATTCCAACGTACTGCGGCTATGGTGTTTCCCCAGCGCCATCCCAGTTTTGCCTTGTCTTTTGATAAGTATGAATCCCTTGTCTTGTATGTGAAATAGACATCGTCATCGCCACTGTACCAGCTGGCGTAGAGTCTGTCCCTGTCGTTGAACCTATGATTCAACTTCACGTTCAGGTCATAGAAGTAGTATCCCATTGACGTGTTCTCATCAATCTCTCTGTTCAGCTTTTCTGCCAGGAAGATGGCGCTGTTCAGGATCAGGTCAGAATAGGTCCTTCTCAGGGATACGTTGAATGAGGTCTTTCCGTCAGCGATAGGTCCCTCAAGGTTTATCTTTGATGAGATTAATCCAATCGATGCGTTTCCGTGGTAATTGTGCATGTCTCCGTCCTTCATTCTGACATCTACTATCGATGACAGTCTGCCGCAGTAATGCGCAGGGAAACTGCCCTTGTAAAGGGTGACGTTCTTGATGGCATCGGGATTGAAGGTTGAGAAGAGGCCGAACATGTGGTTGACGTTGTAAACGGGAACGCCGTCAATCAGCAGCAGGTTCTCATCTGGATTACCGCCACGGACAAACAGACCTGCCGTTCCTTCAGTGCCGCCCTGGACTCCCGGCAGCAACTGCAGGGCTTTCAGCACGTCTGATTCGCCGAACAGTGCCGGGACTGCTTTGATCTGCTCAATTGGCAGGTCAACGGCGCTCATCTGTGCTCCTTGTACGCCCAGGTCCAAGCGGTTTCCGGTGATGGTGACCTCTGAAAGTTCTGACACTTCAGAGAGCTCAATGTTCAGCAGGGTGTCGGCGCTCAGGAAGAATGAAATGCTTCTTGGGGTATAGCCTACGTATCCTGTGTTGATGGTCACGTTTCCGTCTGGCAGTGTAATTGAGTAGAAACCGTATTCGTTGGTTATGGTTCCCATGCTGCTGCCGGTCTCATAGATTGTAGCTCCAATCAGGGTCTCCTGACTCTGGTGGTCATGGACGTATCCCCTTATTGTGTGGCTGTCAGCAAGGCATCGGGCCGCTATTGAGAGGATGCAGATAACAGAAATGATTTTTCTCATGTCTTAATGCTCTTGTTGAAGAAAGAGACGGCAAAGGTAAAATTTTTCCCAGTCTCTTGTAACTTTTGTCCAAGTAAGACGTCTAATGTTTGTAAATATTAAAGAGATGAAGAAAAAAATGAAGGCAATGGCCATGCTGATGGCATTTTGCTCTATGGGAAACGCGGCAAATTCAAGCCCGGACATCAAGGGACTTGTGGTGGATGAAGAGGGTCAGCCGATGCCGTATGTAAACGTTGTTCTTCTTGAACCGTCTGACTCAAGTTTCATAGAAGGTGTAATTACAGATCAGGAGGGATTCTTCCAGATTGATGGACAGAACAAGAATGGTCTGCTCAGGATATCGTCGGTCGGCTATCAGACCCAGTTCCTGTCAGATCCTGATAATAATCAGCTTCTTACGGTGCGGCTTGCCAGTGAGTCGCAGGTTCTGAATGCAGTTGAGATTACCGCCATGAGGCCAAAGACGGTGGTCACCACCCAGGGTATGGAGACAAGCGTCCAGGGAACAATTCTTGAGAGCCAGGGTACAGCCAATGATGTGCTTGCGCGCATTCCAGGCCTGATCAAGACCGGCGATGACCTACAGGTGATTGGCCGCGGCAATCCTGTAATCTATATCAACGGACGTATGCTTCAGGACAAATCTGAGCTTGACAGACTTCAGAGTACAGAAATCAAAAGTGTAGAGGTCATCAACAACCCAGGTGCCCAGTACGATGCTACCGTGACTGCTGTTGTGCGCATACGTACCGTCCGCCATCAGGGAGATGGATTCGGCTTTACCTTCAGCGCGGGCAATGACCAGGATGTAGTCTGGGGAAATTCAGACCCGAATGCAAATCTTGATGTAAATTTCCGCCACAATGGCCTGGATTTCTTTGCTGGAGCTGGCTATGCCCACAATTCGGTAGAGCAGCACTCTGATATTCATCAGACAACAGTAAGTACGGTTGAGTTCGTTCAGGATGGAAAGCTTGGGAATTCCTATTCACAGGATGCTTTGGCTTACAATGCAGGAGTGAACTGGCAGATTTCTGACTATCACAGTGTAGGTGTCAGATATGATATTTCCCAGATGCTTGGTGGCAGGAACAAAGAGTTCATTGATGAGGATGTCCTGCTGGACGGAACTCTTCAGGAGCATATCCTTTCTGATACCGAACATGAAATAAACGCTCCTCTGCAGCATGCTGTGAACACCTATTATAATGGTACTGTAGGTAAGCTGGGCATCGACCTTAATGTTGACTATTTCAAATCTGGTACTGAGTCTGTTTCAAAGACAATTGAGACCGGCCAGCTCACAAATACGAATGTTGACACGAAAACAACAACAGACAACAATCTGGTTGCCTCTAAGCTGGTGCTGTCATATCCAATATGGATGGGCCGTCTGCAGGGTGGTGCTGAAACCTATTATGTTGATAGGAAAAATACCTACAACATTACCGGTGCACCGGTTGCAAATGCTGATTCAAAGACTACAGAGAAGATGCTTGCCGGCTTTGCTGAGTATGCGTTCCAGCTGCCTTCTGTTGGCGTGTTCAGTGCCGGCATCCGCTATGAACATACTGATATGGAGTACAGGGACAGACTTGATCCTACGCAGGACATGAGCCGTTCAACCGATGATTTCTTCCCTACATTGGTCTATTCAAATGTCTTTGGACCGGTTCAGATGAGTCTCAGCTATTCTGCAAAGACCGTTCGCCCGGACTTCCAGCAGCTATGTGAGGCCATAAGCTACAATAACCGTTACACGCTTCAGCGCGGTAATGCCCAGCTGAAGAATGAGATTCAGCATCATGTTGCTCTGAATGCCCGTTACAGTGTGGTTACTTTCTCTTCTGAGTTCGTCCAGAGAAACAATGCAATAAGCCAGTGGTCATACCTGTATGGTACTGACGGAGCGGTACTGATTGACTACGTGAACCTTGCCAAGCCGGTACGCTCACTTACCACCTTTGTGAATGTCATGCCTTCATTCGGCAGCTATACCCTGAACGCTACAGCTGCTATGGTCAAGCCATGGCTTACCCTTGACCTGGAAGATCCGCGTGTCGCCGGCGGAATACGTACTGCCAATTTCACTAAGCCAATCTATATATTGCAGCTGTTCAATACGCTGTCTCTTCCAAAGAGCTGGAGCGCAGAACTCAGCACCGTCTATCAGAGCAAGGGTGATTCACAGAACATGAGTCTTATGAGTGACCAGTTCATCCTTGGGGCTGCTGTCCAGAAGAGTTTCCTGAAGAACGATGCCCTTACTCTGAGGCTGTCCTATGATGACATCCTGCACGATGCCAAGAGCCATGTCCTTATGGATTGCGGATACTATCAGATCAACCAGTATAACAGGATGATGACAAGTCTTGTCAAGGCAACTCTGCGCTACCGTTTCAACACGGCTCAGAGCAAATACCGTGGCACCGGTGCCGGTCAGGAGGTCAAGGACAGGTTCTGACGCCGCTCAGTAATCCGATGCGATTCGCGGCTAGCAGCTGCGCGCAGAGCGCCCAAAGACGATGACACCAGCCAACAAGCCGATGCGATTCGCGGCTAGCGGCCGCGCGCAAAGCGCCCAAAGACGCTCCGACGGAGAATATGACACCAGCCAGCAAGTCGATGCGATTCGCGGCTAGCAGTTGCGCGCAAAGCGCACAAAGACGCCGCTCATTCGCATCGACTTAATTGCCCTGTTGATAATGTTCAGCGGGGCGTTTTATGTTTTTCCGGATATTTGGCGTAACTTTGTTGTATAAGATAGGACAATGAGTCTGATGCCATTGATATCTGTAAGCTTTTTTGCGGTCATAGCCTTGGCCGTAATCTATGTTTCACGCCGAACCGCCCAGTTGTTCAACAGCCGCTCGGTGTGGTTCTATGTGTTCTTTTTTCTGCTGCTGGTATATTGCTTTGCAGGAATGATGCTCATAGCAAGTCCAAAGGCGGTGACCCCCTTGCTGCATGCTGTAACCGTTTCTGGAACAAATATCTGTGGAGTACTGATGTACTTGTTTGCCAGTCTGGTGGTGACAGACATTGTCCGCATCTTCATGCATTATTCTGCTAGGAAATCCTGCATGATTGCCCTGGCAATTACATTGGCTGCCAGCCTGTACAGCTTTGTCAATGCAGCAGTTTCCCGTACACGCCAGACAGAAATCCCAATTGAAGGCCTGTCCAGAGACGTTACCGTGGCTCAGCTGACTGACATGCATCTGGGACATTTTCATGGTGCAAAGCATGTAAGAAAGGTGGTTGACATGGTCAATGCGGCAAATCCTGATTTCGTGGTAATAACCGGTGACCTGTTTGACAGCTGGTATAATCGTTCTGCAGAGACAATCAGTGCCCTAAGGAATCTGAACGCTCCGGCATTTTTCATAGTCGGTAACCATGATGTCTATGTCGATGCCGACGGTGTCAAGGAGCTGGTAAGATCGCTTGGTAATGTGAGAGTTCTTGAGAATGAGGTCCTGTACGTTGCTGGAATTCAACTGGTTGGACTTGACTATATGGCGGCCGATGAGAAGGAACTCAATAAATTCCATTTTCAGGCTCCTTACAGAAATGAGACTATAGAACAGGTGATGGGGGAACTCAGCATCGAACCGTCTTGGCCTACGGTTGCAATACACCATACCCCTGACGGCGCAGAGTATGTGGCCGATGCAGGTGTTGACCTGTTCCTGGCTGGGCATACTCACGGAGGACAGTTCTTTCCGGTGACAATAATTGACAGAATCCTGTTTGATCACATGCGCTGGCTTGACAAGGAGGGAGACATGCAGGTTTATGTATCATGCGGAACCGGTACAACCGGTCCTCAGATGAGGAATGGTACAATGAGTGAAGTAACAATCTTGAAACTTATTCCAAATAACAACTAACCAACATTAAGAATGAAAAAGAGTATTCTTTTCGCAGCCATGGCATTTGCATGCATGGCTTCATCTGCAGCAACGACCCCTCAGTCAAAGCTGACAGTGAATGACAGGAAGATCAACAAGATTATCTCACAGATGACTCTTGAGGAGAAGGTCCTGATGCTTCACAGCAAGACAAACATGTCTTCAGAAGGTGTTCCAAGACTGGGAATCCCAGCCATTGAGTATTCTGACGGTCCTTTCGGAATCCGTGAGGAGTGTGGTGATGGTTTCCGTCCACTTGGTTGGACAACAGACTCTTCAACCTATTTCCCAACCGGTTCTGCACTTGCTGCCACATGGTCTGAGGAGATGGCTTACAATTACGGTAAGGGTATGGGTACTGAAGGCCGTATCCGTGGTAAGGATATCATCCTTGGCCCTGCAATCAATATTCAGCGTCTGCCTGTATGCGGTCGTACTTATGAATACCTCTCAGAAGATCCGATTCTGGCTGCCGCTTTGGCTGTTGCATATACCAAGGGTTCTCAGGATGTAGGTACAGCTGTCTGCATCAAGCACTTTGCACTGAACAACCAGGAGACAAACCGTGGTAGCGTAAACTCAGTTTGTGACGAGCGTACAATGCGTGAGATCTACCTGAAGCCTTTTGAGGATGCTATCATCAAGGGTGGTGCAATGGCTGTAATGCCTGCATATAATAAGGTGAACGGTTTCTACTGCACAGAGAACAACCATCTGCAGAATGAGATCATGCGTGGTGAGTGGGGCTTCAAGGGTCTGACTGTATCAGACTGGGGTGCTACACATTCAACCGTAGGTGCTGCAATGGGTGGTCTTGACGTTCAGATGACAGGTAGCAACTACTTTGGTCAGGCTCTGATTGATTCAGTACGTGCCGGAGTCGTTCCTGAGAGCGTTGTTGATGACAAGGTACGCGACATCCTTCGCGTACGTTTTGCAATTGAGCCGGTTCCTGCTGACAAGGCTAATCCAGAAAAGACTTCTCTTCCTGCACAGCAGAAGATTGCATACGAGGTTGCTACAAAGTCTGTAGTTCTTCTGAAGAATCAGACCAAGCTGCTGCCTATCAGCAAGAACGTCAAGAAGATTGCTGTAATCGGTCAGAATGCAACAGACTTCACTGCCCGTGGCGGTGTCGGTTCTGGTGTAAAGGCTCCATATGAGATTACTCCGCTCATGGGTATTGAGAAGGTAGCCAAGGAGATGGGTGTCAAGGTTACATACGCAAAGGGCTTCAACATCCCTTCAGGCCGTGGTGGTCAGGTATCACGTTCAATCAACACTGACCTGATGATTGAGGCTATCCAGGTTGCCAAGGATGCAGACCTTGTAATCTTTGTATGCGGTACCAGCAAGACTATTGAGACAGAGGGTAGCGACCGTCCTGATATCTTCCTGCCACAGGGTCAGGAGGAGGTTCTGGCAGCTGTAAGCGCTGTTAACCCTAACGTTGTAAGCGTTATCATCAGTGGTGGTCCATGTGATCTTCAGAAGCTTGAGAAGCTGTCTCCATCAATCGTACAGGGCTGGTGGAACGGTATGGAGGGCGGTAACGCTCTTGCTGAGATCCTGTTCGGTAAGATTGCTCCTTCAGGCAAGCTGCCATTCACATTCCCAATCAAGCTTGAGGATTCTCCAGCATACGCAATGGGCAACTTCCCACAGAAGGCCAGAACAGAGGGTGACCTGTTCACCGATATGTACCGTCTGGATCTTGGTGGCCGGGCTGACCGTCGTGCACTGCGGGCTCCAGATGCAGAATACGCAGAGACGCTGCTTGTTGTCTACCGTTGGTTTGAGACCAAGGAGAAGCCTGTAATGTATGCATTCGGTCATGGTCTCTCATACGTTGACTTCAAGTACGATGCAATCAGCGCCAAGAAGTCAAAGGATGTCATCAAGGTTACATTCAACCTGACTAACAGCGGTAACATGCAGGCTGATGAGGTTGCTCAGCTCTACGTTCACTATGTTGACGGTAAGGTTGAGCGTCCATACAAGGAGCTCAAGGCATTCAAGCGCGTTGCTCTTGAGGCTGGTCAGACTCAGCAGGTAACCCTTGAGATTCCAGTTGTTGACCTCCGTTACTGGAACGAGTCAACAAATGCATGGGATATTGAGAAGGGCCAGATTGAGCTGCAGCTTGGTTCTGCATCTGATGATATCCGTCTGAAGACCACATTGAATATCTAATAATTTGGTACCTTTGCGGTGCTGAAAAACAGTGTAACCCTCACTTTTCAGTGGGGGTTACATTTTAAATATGACATGATATGGAAAGAAAACTGAAGAATCCTTGGCTGGCAATGGAGGGATACAACTGCATCGGTTGCTGTCCTGATAATCCTATTGGACTCCATCTGGAATTCTATGAGGATGGCGACGACATAGTCAGCCACTGGCATCCAACAAGAAACCATCAGAGCTGGGTTAATGTCCTGCATGGTGGTGTTCAGTCACTCATCATTGACGAGACTGCCGGGTGGGTAGTCTTCAGAAAACTTGAGGTCTCGGCTGTTACCTCAAAGATGGAGGTCAAGTACATTAAGCCGGTATATACTACACCAGAAGCCATCACAATACGTGCCCGTATTGCAAAGCAGATGCGTAATGTGGTATATGTTGATGTTGAAATAATCAACCCTGCAGGCGATATCTGTACTACGGCACAGGTAATATATTTCTGCTCAACCAAAGAGAAGACAATGGCTGAATTCGGCTTTGCTGGATGTGAGCTTGCTGATGAATGATTCTTTATGAGATAATACCTGAACCAATCATTTCGTCGTCTGGAGCATACCAGACAGCGAACTGGCCGGGTGTGATGCCGCGCTGCGGTTCATCAAAGATGATGAACAGGCCGTTCTCTCTCTGAACCAGGGTGGCATCCTGAAGTGGCTGGCGGTAACGGATTCTTACGCGATAGCGGCGGATCTCCCCGACAGCCATTTTCATGTCCTGACGAATCCAGTGAAGGTCTTCCGATGCTATTACAAGACAGCTGCGTGACAGTCCCTTGTGAGTGTGGCCTTCTCCGGCGTAGATGATGTTCTTCTCAATGTCTGTGTCAAGAACGTAGAGAGAGTCATCATGGCCGCCAATGTTCAGGCCGTGACGTTGGCCGATGGTGTAGAACTGGGCTCCGTCATGCTCGCCGATAATCTTGCCATACGGATTCTCCTTGAATCTGGTCTTTTTCTTATGATGCCTGCCGGAACGGTAGGTCTCTGTCTTGAATTCAATCTGGTATGTGACGGGCTGGGAGAGACGCATCAGCGTTTCATCGGTCAGGGCTGCAATCTTTTCCGGGCTGTAACTGTTGGCTCTGTGGGTTGCCGTGCATTTGTCTTCAGAGATGTATGAGGTTACCATCTGGGCGGCTGAACCGTCTTCAGTCAGGCCTGACAGCGTCTTTTCCATGAACTGGTACTGCTCATTGTCCTGAAAATATGGATCAAATACCTCAATAACCTGGCCTTTTTGGCTTTTCAGTTTCTGTTTCAGGAACTCCGGCATGTCAACCTTGCCCACAAAGCAGATGCCCTGCGAGTCTTTCTTTGTGGCTGACGGGAGGCCGGCTTCTGCGGCTATCTGGCGTACCTCTCTCTTCAGCAGGTGGCCAATTGGGAACATGGCGGTAGAGAGCTGCTGCTGGTTTAGCTGGCAAAGGAAGTAGCTCTGGTCCTTTCCCGGGTCTGTTCCCTCAAGAATACGGTATATACGGTTTCCTTCTGCATCGGTCAGAGGCTGTCCCTCTGCGTCTGTGGCAATGTCCTTGCGGCAATAGTGGCCGGTAGCCACCATGTCTGCGCCAAGGGCACGTGCGGCATCCCAGAAGGCATCGAACTTTATTTCACGGTTGCAGAGTACGTCCGGGTTAGGGGTGCGGCCCTTCTCATATTCTGAGAACATGTAGTCAACCACACGCTTGCGGTACTCTTCACTCAGGTCAACAAAATGGAATGGGATGCCAATCTTGCGGGCAACCATTTCTGCCACAAGGCGGTCTTCTTCCCACTCGCAGCTGCCGTGCAGAGTGCCTTCTGTCTCATGCCAGTTCTGCATGAACATGGCAAAAACATCGTAGCCCTGCTGTTTCAGGAGCAGGGCTGCGACGCTGGAATCAACGCCACCGGATAGTCCTATGCATATCTTCATGTGGCAAAGATACCGAAAAAGTATGTTATATCAATAATGGAATGTCACACCGGCCTTGATCCAGCGACCTGGCTGCGGTATGAAACTGTAGTCAAAGTACTTTTTGTCAAGAATGTTGCTGCAGTCAACGTAGATGCTGGTCTTTGGCATCATAAGTCTGTGCTTCTCAAAGTTGTATGAGATGCGGCAGTCAAGCAGGTCATAAGGCTCGTTGCCCTGACCTACGCGGTCCTGGTATCTCCAGCTTACAGATGCGTCAAGTCCCTTCCAGATGTTTGCATCGGCCTGAATTACAAGCTTGTGCCTAAGGTATTCCATAGCGTACTTGCTGCTTATGATTGGCTGTGAATACTCAATGTTCTGATCAATGTATGAGTACTGTATGCCGATGCGGCGGATAGGGTTGTTCACATAGATTTCCTGTGGCATGAAGCTGCCAGAGAATTCAACACCGTAACCGTCAAGGCTGAAGTTGCCTGAGCGGAAGGTCTTGCCGTCTGGTTCACTCTGATAGATGACCCAGTCAATCATGTCTGTCTTGTGGCTGTAGAAGATCTGTGATTCTGCCTGCCATCCCTGACGGCGGAAGCGTGCTCCAACAGAGGCGTCACTGGTGCGTTCCGGCTTCAGGTCACTTGTTCCAACAATGTTTGTTCCTGAATAATAAAGGTCTGTAAATGTTGGCATTCTGAGTGCTTTATTATATGAAAGGAATAACTTCCAGGATTGAGCTGGACGGTATGAAACGTCAATTCCAGGGTAGAGTCTCCACTTGCTGTCAAGTGCTGTGTTCATGTTGGCAAGAAGTCCAAGTGAGATTGTCCACCTGTCAAGAATTACGTCATGCTCAAGGAATGCAGAGACGTTTGTCCTGTTGGCGCTGTTGCGGTACTGGACGGTGTCAACGGCATCGTGTCCGCGTACGTTGAAATAATCGGTAGTCTCCATTGGCTTGACCAGTTTGGTGGAGTAGATGCCTTCTGAGCGCATCTCAAAGCCGAATGAGGTCTTTCCAAGGTCTGATTCAATCCAGCTGTTCAGTGCGCTTGACCATGTGTCAACCATGTGGTAATTCTCACCGGCCGGTGAATTCTTGTGCCACTGGTAATGGTCAAACCATCTGTTCCATGCAATTGAAGGTGCAATGTGGAGTGCACCAACTGTGTACTGGCCTGATACGGAACCAATGAGCTTCTCGTTGCTTTCCCACTGGTCAGTGCTGGCTGCGCCGTAAAATGTGTTTGCTCCGTACTGCTTGTAGCTGTATCCGAACTGGTAATTGATGCTTGCGTTAACACCCTGATAATCACCATCTACAAATACTCTTCCTGAAGTAAAGTCACTGTTTGGCGTTGCACCGTCACTTCCGCTGTAACCACCGGAAATACGGCTGTCAAAGCTTCCGTTCTTGCCGGATATACCAAGGAAGTGGTTTGATGCCTCTATGCCCTTGAGACCAAAATCTCCACCATATACGTGTGCAGACAGGTCCTTGTCCTTCTTGGTTACAATGTTGATGACTCCGGTAAACGCACTGGTACCGAATACTCTTGCAGATGGACCTTCAAGAACCTCGATGCGCTCAATGTCCTGAACACTTACAGGAAAGTCTGCGGTCAGGTGACCTGCGTGAGGTGAAGAGATGTTCACGCCGTTCAGAAGTATTGTAATCTGGTCAAAGGTACCACCTCTTACAGAAATGTCTGTCTGTACTCCAAACTCTCCTCTCTGTCGGACATCGACTCCGGCAGCGTATTCCAGAAGGTCGTTAATGCTGTGGATAGGTGATGCAGAGATCTCCTGTGCCGTCAGCACTGTTACCAGTCTTGGGCTTTGGGCGTTTGTAAGAGGAACTCGCGCAGAAATGATCTCAACACCTTCAAGGCTTGCCTGAATCTCGTCAGAATTTGCCTCTTCAACTTCGGCAGAAAAGCCATGAAGCGGTAATAACACTCCTAGAAATGCCAGGTAGATTGCTTTTGTTTTCATGTTGTTGTTTTGAATGTATTTCTATTTATATATTTGATAGTCAGGTATATGGTTCTTGTTGCAAGGTGTGCGAAGTATGCACCCATGAGTAGGTGTATATGCCATTCGTGGCTTTTCTGGCTGCTGCCGATGCTTCCTGCGAACCAAATGCCGAAGAATGACAGGGCTGCCAGTATCATAGCGTCTCTGGTTCCTCTGGAATCTGTTGCTCCTATATAGATTCCATCCCAGGTGAAGGCAGCACAGCCCAGAAGGGGCATTGCAAGCAGCCATGGTATGAACTGTCTGGACGCCTCAATCACTTCTGCATCGGCAGTCATGAGCCTGACCATTGGAATTCCGCAGGTGTAGTATATGAATATGAACAGGAGAGCTATTCCCATGCTCCAGACGAACGTCCATACAATGGTCCGGTGTACCATTTTCCAGTCATTCCTACCTATATATTTACCTGTCATGGCCTCACCGGCATAAGCGAATCCGTCAGTAAAGAATGAGAAGACCATGAGAATCTTCATCAGGATTGAGGAGACTGCAAGCAGAGTATCGCCATAACGTGCGGCAATGAGCGTAAATCCCTCATAGATAAGTACAAAGCATATTGACCTGAAAAAAAGGTCCGTGTTCATGCTGAAGAACTTCCTGGTATCAGGACTCTTCATGATTGCGTTGAAACTGTATTTTGTGCTAGTGAATAACTTTCTGTATTTCAGTAATATAATGCTGATGCATAAAAGTAACCCTGAATACTGTGCAATGACGGTTCCTGCTGCAATTCCGGCAAATCCAATGCCATTGAAGTTGCCAGCTCCAAGGGTAAGGATGATGCTTGCTGCTATATTTACTCCGTTGATGACCAAGTCAGCCAGCATGGAACTGAAACTGTCCTGCATTCCAATGAACCATCCTTTGAATGCCATTATTGAAAGGGTTGCAGGAGCGGCCCATATCCTGATGAAGAAGTATTGCGATGCAAGGTCATGTACTTCTTCTGAGCAGCTGATTATAAGAAATGCCCCTTTTATGAATATCCATTGGATTGCTATGAGCAGGGCTGCTATGCCTATTGAGACGGTGAGGGCACGTTGCAGAGTCTGTACGGAATTCCTGTAGTCAGAGCGTCCGTATGCCTGTGCTGTCAGGCCGCTGGTGCCGGCCCTGAGGAAACCGAAATTCCAGTATAGAAGATCAAACAGAAGAGAACCTACAGATATTCCGCCGATTAAAGCTGCTGCGCTGGTATCAAGATGACCTGCAACAGCTATGTCAACCATCCCGACAAGAGGAATGGTTATGTTCGCAAGAATGCTGGGAAGTGCCAGCCTGAGTATCTCCTTGTTTATTCCCATGACAAAATCGGGCGCAAAAATATCCTTTTATTTGATTGGAAAGTGCTACATTCGCAATTAGAAATTAACAATTACACATAATACAACAAAATGAGCGAAGAAGAGAGGAAGACAGTAGAGCTTCCGGAAAATGCCGGTCGTGAATTGCGTCCCGGTGAAGAGTATCAGCCAGTTATGAAGCCTGGGAAAGTCTATCCAGAGGCCAATGTGTGGTCTGTCGGATGGGGTGTCCTGATGGCTATAGTGTTCTCTGCAGCAGCTGCTTATCTGGGTCTTAAGGTAGGTCAGGTATTTGAAGCTGCCATTCCTATTGCAATCATTGCAGTCGGCGTTTCAAGCGTTACCAAAAGAAAGAATGCCTTGGGTGAGAACGTAATCATTCAGTCTATCGGTGCCTGCAGCGGCGTCATTGTTGCAGGAGCCATCTTTACACTGCCGGCTCTCTATATCCTGCAGGCCAAGTATCCTGACATGACAGTGAACTTCATGCAGGTATTCCTGAGTTCACTTCTGGGTGGTATCCTGGGAATTCTTTTCCTGATACCTTTCCGCAAGTACTTTGTCAAGGACATGCACGGAAAGTATCCTTTCCCTGAGGCTACTGCAACCACACAGGTAATCATCTCTGGTGAGAAGGGTGCCGGACAGGCCAAGCCTCTGATTGTATCTGGTATAATAGGTGGTATCTATGACTTCCTGGTATCAACGTTCGGTCTGTGGACAGAGAACTTCACGTCTAGGGTAGTAGCATGGGGTTCTACGCTGGCAGCCAAGGCCAAACTGGTCTTCTCTATCAATACCGGTGCAGCCGTGCTTGGTCTGGGCTACATTGTTGGTCTCAAGTACGCATCGATCATTGCAATTGGCTCTGCATTGGTATGGTTTGTAATCGTTCCGCTTCTCCCATTCCTGGGCGATGCCTTCCTGCAGACACTCAACCCTGCTGTGACCGATGCTGTTGCAACAATGTCTCCTGAGCAGATATTTGCAAGCTATGCACGTCACATAGGTATCGGTGGTATTGCAATGGCTGGTATCATAGGTATTGTCAAGTCATGGCCAGTGATAAAGAGTGCCGTAGGACTTGCAGGACGTGAGCTCAAGGGAAACAAGGCCGCAGCAGGGCAGGAGATTCCAAGAACACAGCGTGACCTGCCGATGAAGATAGTAGTGATAGGTATTGTACTGGCTCTTCTGGCCGTATTCCTGTTCTTCTTCTTTGGAGTGATGAACTTCAACCTGCTTCATGCAGTGGTAGGTATCCTGGTTGTAGGCGTAATTGCCTTCCTGTTCACCACTGTGGCTGCCAACGCTATTGCCATAGTCGGTTCAAACCCTGTATCCGGAATGACTCTGATGACCCTTATTCTGGCATCGGTAATCATGGTTGCAGTTGGTCTGAAGGGTACTGCCGGCATTGTTTCTGCACTGATCATGGGTGGCGTTGTCTGCACAGCTCTTTCAATGGCAGGCGGATTCATAACTGACTTGAAGATAGGCTATTGGCTTGGTTCTACTCCAGCAGTCCAGCAGGGCTGGAAATTCCTTGGAACACTGGTTTCTGCATTTACAGTAGGCGGTGTACTGATCATCCTGAACAAGACATACGGCTTTGTCGGTGACAACGCTCTGGTTGCTCCACAGGCTAATGCAATGGCAGCCGTGATTGATCCTTTGATGTCTGGTACAGGAGCTCCGTGGTGGTTGTATGCCATCGGTGCAGTGATTGCGCTTATCCTGAACTTCTGCCATGTACCTGCACTGGCATTTGCGCTTGGTATGTTCATTCCTTTCCAGCTGAACATTCCTCTTGTAGTAGGTGGTTTCCTGAACTGGTATGTGGGTAGCCGCAGCAAGGATGAGAAGGTCAACAACGAGCGCGTTGAGAAGGGTACCCTGCTTGCATCGGGTTTCATTGCCGGTGGTGCGCTGATGGGCGTGGTAAGTGCAGCTATCCGTTTTGGCGGACTTGACCTGATGATGTACAACTGGGCAGAGAGCAACCTTGCAGAGTGGTTGTCACTGATTATGTACGTCGTACTGATTGCATGGTTCCTGAGATCAGTCCTGAAGAAAAAGGACTGATCAGAAGAGAAGAGCTACAAAAGCAATATAGATAATGAAGAGTAGGCCGCCGGAAAGACGGCCTATTTTCTTTGCCATGAATATGAATCCCAGCAACAAGATGAAATAGAGCATCATGGCTGCATAGTTGCTGTAGTAATCCGGCAGGTTGAATTCTATTGGCTGGATAGCTGACGAGAGCCCCAGTACACAGAGAATATTGAATATGTTTGATCCTATGACGTTTCCAATAGAAATGTCCATCTGCTTCTTGATAGCCGCAATGACAGATGCTGCAAGCTCCGGCAGGCTGGTGCCCAGGGCTACTACCGTAAGTCCTATGACGCGTTCGCTTACGCCGGCAGAACGCGCTAAGTCCGATGCGCTGTCAACCAGCAGGTCGGCGCCCAGTGCAAGTCCTGCGCATGACAGGATGATCAATGCCAATGCAGCTATGGCTCCCATTTCTTTTCCTTCCGCAGAATCAGTCTCTGTGTCTGTTTGACGTCCTTTTGCTATGGACAGGAACAAGAACAGTCCCAGAGCCGCTACCATCAGTAGGCCTTCAATCCTGGATATCCTGCTTCCACTTATTGCAAACAATGCCAGAAGAATTCCCGCTGCGGTCATTACAAGGCCATGGACCCTTAGTGACCTGCTGTTGGCAGGGATAGGCAGGATCAGTGCTGTAAGGCCAAGAATGAGACCGATGTTGGCGATGTTTGAACCGACAACGTTGCCAAGGGCAATTCCGGAACTGCCTTTCAAGGCAGCAATTGTGCTTACAAGCAACTCTGGTGCAGATGTTCCAAATGCAACGATGGTCATTCCTATGACAAGAGGGGAAATCCGGAACCGTCTTGCCAGAGCTGTACCTCCGTTCACCAGCCAGTCTCCGCAAAGCAACAGCAGAGTACATCCTGCAATCAGTTTGATAATTGTAATCAGCATCGGTCGTAAGTCTGTTTTGTATTAAATGTGCTACAAAATTATACAAAATGTATGATGTGTACGTTCAACTTGTAAACCTGTTGATAATTTCCAAAACAAACAGGAATGCAGTTGGCCTTCTTTTGGTATTTTTGCGATATAATTGAACCAAAAAACAAAGATGTCAGAGATTATTGGACATATAGCACAGGTAATCGGTCCTGTGGTTGACGTGTCGTTTGATGGTGCAGGTCAAGAACTTCCATCAATCCACGATGCCCTGGAGATTACGCGTGATGACGGCCGAAAGCTGATAGTAGAGGTACAGCAGCATATCGGTGAGGATATGGTACGCACGGTTGCCATGGACATTACTTCCGGTCTCAGAAGAGGTCTTGAAGTTCGTCCTACAGGCAGTCCTATCACAATGCCGGTAGGTCAGCAGATCAAGGGACGCATGATGAATGTCACGGGCGCTCCGATTGATGACCTGAAGCCGCTGGATATGGCAGGTGCATTTCCAATTCACCGTGAGCCGCCTAAGTTTGAGGAGCTGTCAACCGTAGAAGAGGTCCTCTTTACAGGTATCAAGGTGATTGACCTTCTTGAGCCATATTGTAAAGGTGGCAAGATTGGCCTGTTCGGAGGTGCCGGTGTAGGCAAGACTGTGCTTATCATGGAGCTTATCAACAACATTGCAAAAAAGAACAACGGTTTCTCTGTATTTGCCGGTGTAGGTGAGCGTACACGTGAGGGTAATGACCTTCTGCGTGAAATGATTGAGTCCGGCGTAATCCGTTACGGCGATGCCTTCAAGGAGAGCATGGAAAAGGGCGAATGGGATCTTTCAAAGGTAGATTACAATGAGGTGGCCAAGTCACAGGCAACCCTTGTCTATGGCCAGATGAATGAGCCGCCAGGCGCACGTTCCTCAGTAGCATTGTCAGGTCTGACTGTTGCCGAATCTTTCCGCGATGGTGCAGGAAGTGATGGTCAATACTCTGATATCCTGTTCTTTATTGATAACATCTTCCGCTTTACCCAGGCCGGATCTGAGGTATCTGCACTTCTTGGCAGAATGCCGTCGGCAGTAGGTTATCAGCCTACACTTGCATCTGAAATGGGTAAGATGCAGGAACGTATCACCTCTACGATACATGGTTCAATTACATCTGTACAGGCTGTTTATGTTCCTGCCGATGACCTTACTGATCCTGCTCCTGCAACAACCTTCTCACATCTTGATGCAACGACCGTATTGAGCAGAAAGATTGCAGAGCTTGGTATCTATCCTGCTGTGGATCCTCTGGAATCAACGTCAAGAATCCTGGACCCCAACATTGTTGGAAAGGCTCATTATGATACCGCACAGAGAGTAAAGCAGATACTGCAGAGATACAACGAGCTTCAGGATATCATATCAATTCTTGGTATGGATGAGCTCTCTGATGAGGACAAACTGATTGTAGCACGTGCCCGCCGTGTTCAGAGATTCCTGTCACAGCCTTTCTCTGTGGCAGAGCAGTTCACAGGCGTCAAGGGTGTTATGGTCAGCATTGAGGATACAATACGCGGATTCAACATGATTCTTGACGGAAAGGTCGATGACCTTCCTGAACAGGTGTTCCTGAATGTAGGAACTATTGAAGAGGCAATTGAAAAGGGGCGTAAACTCCTTGAAGACGTAAAATAAGACACTATGCTTAGTCTGCTTGTACACAATCCTGACGGTCAGCTCTTCTGTGGAGAGGTTGATAGTGTTACCCTGCCTGGTACTGCCGGACGTTTTACCGTCCTGGACAACCATGCTCCGATCATCTCTTCTCTTGAGAGTGGAAAAGTGATCTGTAATGGAGCGAATGGGGTACAGGAGTTTGTATGTGCTGGCGGATTCGTACAAGTTGAAAACAATCGTGTAATTGTCTGTATTGAGTGATAATGAGGATATTGGCTACAAATAGAGGGTTTCTGACTGTGTATATGGCAACTATTGCAGCACTTACAATTGCTGCAGGCATTCCCATGCACTTCCTGAACACCGGATCAACTCTTTTCCAGCTGCTTCTCATTCCATTCTGGTACACTGTGATGGGCATCGTGTTCATGTGGAGCTATACCAAGTGCAGGGAAGAGGGCGATGTTACACTGACTACCTATTACATGACATACAAGGGAATAAAATTCCTTGTTACTCTGGTTTTCATATTGGCAAGTGCGTTCCTGATAGAGTATGACCTGGTTGCATTCATGGTTATTTTCCTTGTATTCTTCCTTGTCCTGACTCTTGTTGAGACATTGCACTTCCTTGAAGTTGAACGAAAGCTTAAACAGAGCTGATGAAGAGATTCTTCTACATATTACTTCTTTCGGTAATGGCGCTTGCAGTGCCGGCAGAATCCTATGCATCTACTTCAGAGAATGAGTCTGAAGAAATTGATGTTCAGGAGGTTATCTTTGGCCACCTGAAGGATTCCTACGAATGGCATATCATAACTTTGGGAGAAAGGGAGATTGCCATTCCTCTTCCTGTGATACTTCACAGCTCCATGACCGGATGGCATTTCTTCATGTCAGACAAACTCCATGAGACAGAGAACTATGATGGTTTCCACATAGCAGAAGAGGGTGCCTTTGCAGGAAAGCTTGTTGAGACGGCTCCTGATGGTTCAGAAGTGAAACCGTTTGACCTGTCAATCACAAAGGTGGTTGTAGGTATATTCATAAACCTGATACTCCTTCTTGGAATAATAATGTATGCAGGAAGGTGGTACAGGCATCATGACGAATCTGATCCTGCCCCAGGTGGGTTTACAGGACTTGTAGAGCTTATGGTAATGATGGTGGTGGACGACATCATTAAACCAGCAGTCGGGAAGGAGTATAAAAGGTATACTCCATTCCTGCTGTGCCTCTTCTTCTTTATCTTCCTGAGCAACCTGATGGGTCTTGTACCTATATTCCCGGGCGGAGCCAATGTTACTGGCAATATTGCAGTGACACTTTTCCTTGCGCTGCTTACTTTCCTGACAGTGAATCTGTTCGGAAACAGGGAGTACTGGAAGGAGATATTCTGGCCGGATGTTCCGGTGTTCCTGAAGTGTCCGCTTCCTATCATGCCTCTGATTGAACTGTTCGGTGTCTTTACCAAGCCATTTGCGCTGACTGTCCGTCTGTTTGCAAACATCCTTGCCGGACATGCCGTGATTCTGGCGCTTACATGCGTAATCTTCATCACGGCCAGAATGGGACCGGTCTTGGGAACGACATTGCCATTCATCTCAGTACTGTTCATAATTTTCATGAACTGTCTTGAGTTGCTGGTAGCATTCATTCAGGCATACGTATTTACAATGTTATCATCGGTATTCATAGGTCTGTCAAGACCGGAACACCACCATAAAGATTAATAACCAACAAAAACTAAGAATAAAATGATTCTATTTACAATGTTACAGGCAGTTGCCGGAGTAGGTCTCGGCAAGGCTCTGGCTGCAGTTGCAGCAGGTATCGTAGTTATTGGTGCCGCTCTTGGTATTGGTAAGATTGGACAGGCTGCCCTTGAGTCTATTGCCCGTCAGCCAGAGGCTTCTGGTAATATCCGTACTGCCATGATCATCATCGGTGCCCTTCTTGAAGGTGTTGCACTGTTTGCTGAGATTGTCTGCATCCTTGCAGTAGTAACGATTAAGTAAAAGAGAGAGAATTACCGGAATGGATCTTCTTATTCCAGAAACAGGGACAATGGTATGGATGCTCATTGCGTTCCTTATTGTCTTCGGTGCCTTGATCAAATGGGGATTCCCTGCAATCACAGGCATGGTGGACAAACGCAAGGAGTTCATAGACAAGTCTCTGGAGTCAGCTAAGGAGGCTAATGCCAGGCTTGCAGGCATCCAGCAGGAGTGTGAAGCGCTTCTGAAGGAGACCCGCGCTGAGCGTACCCGTATTCTGAACGATGCTGCGGCACGGCGCGATGACATCATTGCAGAGGCCAGGCAGAAGGCAGAAGAAGAGGGAGCCAAGGCCATTGCAGAGGCCAGGGAAAAGATTCTTCTTGAGAAGGAAGAGGCTATCAGGGGCATACGCCGGCAGGTAGCAGAGATTTCGGTTGATATTGCAGAGAAGGTCATCATGTCAGAACTGTCTGGTTCAGGTAGCCAGCAGGAGCTTGTTGACCGTTTGATTGACGATGTAAAGATCAGCCGTTCATAAATTCAGGTGATACTATGAGTAATGGAACTGTATCAGTAAGGTATGCAAAGGCACTTCTGAAGTTTGCCACTGAAGAGGGATGCCAGGAGCAGGTCTATTCTGAGATGAAACGCCTGCTTCAGGTGATGAAGCAGGTGGCAGAACTCAGACAAAGACTCTCTGACCCTACCGTGTCTGATTCTGACAAATGCAGTGTTCTTGAGACAGCAATCTCAGAGGATCATGATTCCATCAGTCTGCCTGTAAGGAATTTCCTTAAGCTTGCCGTGCAGGCGGGGAGGGCAGAGATGATAATCTTCATGGCATCGGGTTTCATTGACCTGTACAGGAAGCAGAACCATATACTCTCAGCAAACCTGGTTTCGGCCATACCTCTTGATGAGGCATCGTGCAAACGTCTTGAAGAGATTGTTGAAAGCGTCACTACAGGCACCGTTGAGTGGACCAAGACGCAGGACAGTCAGCTTATGGGCGGATTTACGCTTCAGGTTGACGGATTCAGGCTTGATGCCAGCGTCCGTTCAAGACTTGAGCGTATCAGAAAGGAATTGATTGAAAAAAACAACAGAGTCATATAATGGCAGAGATGATTAAGGCCAGTGAGGTCTCAGAAGTGCTGTTGCAGCAGCTTAAGGGCATAGATACCTCTGTAAAGTTTGAAGAGGTAGGAACTGTGCTTCAGGTAAGTGACGGTGTTGTCCGCATTTACGGACTCAAGAATGCGCAGGCTGATGAACTTCTAGAATTTGATAACGGTATAAAGGCCATTGTCATGAACCTTGAAGAGGACAACGTGGGAGCTATCCTGCTTGGTCCTACAGACAAAATCAAAGAGGATATGACAGTGCGCAGGACCGGACGTATTGCATCAATTGACGTCAGTGAGAAGATGCTGGGACGTGTTGTCAATCCGCTTGGCGCTCCTCTTGACGGAGGAAAGGAGATTGAGGGACCATTCTTCCAGATGCCTCTGGAGCGTAAGGCTCCTGGTGTTGTGTTCCGTGAGCCTGTACATCAGCCACTGCAGACCGGTCTGCGCGCCGTGGATGCCATGATTCCTATCGGTCGTGGCCAGCGTGAGTTGATAATCGGTGACCGCCAGACTGGAAAGACTGCCATTGCAATAGATACAATCATCAATCAGCGCAGCAACTTTGAGAAGGGTGAGCCTGTATATTGTATATATGTGGCAGTAGGTCAGAAGGGCTCAACTGTAGCAAGCATCGTTAATACACTGCGTCAGCATGGAGCAATGGATTATACAATTGTGGTTGCTGCTACTGCCGCAGATCCTGCGGCCATGCAGTTCTACGCTCCGCTTGCCGGTGCTGCAATCGGTGAGTACTTCCGTGATACCGGCCGTCATGCCCTTGTTGTCTATGATGACCTGTCAAAGCAGGCCGTTGCCTACCGTGAGGTTTCATTGATTCTTAAGCGTCCTTCAGGCCGTGAGGCATATCCTGGTGATATCTTCTACCTGCATTCACGCCTTTTGGAGCGCGCTGCAAAGATCATCAGCCAGCAGGAGGTTGCAGAGAAGATGAATGACCTGCCGGCAAGTCTTGTAGGACATGTCAAGGGCGGTGGCTCGCTGACCGCTCTTCCTATCATTGAGACACAGGCCGGTGACGTATCCGCATATATTCCTACAAACGTGATTTCAATCACGGACGGTCAGATTTATCTGGAAACAGACCTGTTCAACCAGGGTTTCCGTCCTGCGGTGAATGTTGGTATCTCTGTGTCTCGTGTTGGTGGTAACGCACAGATCAAACCTATGAAGAAGGTTGCAGGTACCCTGAAGATTGATCAGGCTCAGTTCCGTGAACTTGAGTCATTCTCAAAGTTCAGCAGTGACCTTGATCCTGTAACGGCTATGGTGCTTGACCGTGGCCGCAAAAATAACCTGCTTCTTGTCCAGCCACAGTATTCGCCGATGCCTGTGGCAGAAGAGATTGCCCTTCTGTATTGCGGTACACACAGCCTGCTCAAGGACGTTCCAATGGATAAGGTCGGTGCTTTCCGTGATCAGTTCCTGGACGTTGTCAGGAAATCATACGTTGAAACAATACTTGACCCGCTTGAAGAGGGCGGCTACAATGATGAGATCTGTGCCCAGATTGAGCATGCAGCCAAGACTGTCATAGAATTAATGAATATCTGAAGCAATGTCACTGAAAGAGATAAAGGCCAGGATTGCATCGGTCAGGAATACCAGAAAGATTACTTCTGCAATGAAGATGGTCTCTTCTGTGAAACTGCGTAAGGCCCAGCAGGCAGCAATGTCGGCCGTGCCGTACGTTGAGCAGCTTGACAACATCATGGTGCACCTTATGCAGACGCCTTCAGTCTGTGACAATGTCCTGCTCACTGGACATGACAGCGTGAAGTCTGCTGCAATTGTGGCATTCTCTTCTGATTCCAGCCTCTGTGGCGGCTTCAACTCAAATATCATAAAGGCATCGCTGAAGACTGCCGATGCCCTAAGCCGTGAAGGCCTGGACATTACCGTATATACAGTCGGTCAAAAGGTGACCGATGCCTTTGCAAAGACATCCTACAGGGTATGTACTGACTACAAGGACCTTATTGAGAAACGTGAGTACTCTACTGCAGCAAAGCTGTGCGACACGCTTGTAGGTTTGTATCAGGAAGGTACGATAGATAAGGTCATACTTGTCTATACACATTTCAAGTCTGCCGGCTCACAGCAGATAGTCAATGAGACACTTCTTCCAATCCCGGCTAAGACTTCCGCAGAAGAGTCAGTAATGGGTACCGACTTCATTCTTGAACCTTCTGCCGGCGAACTGATGGAGACGCTTCTGCCAAAGGTGCTCAGAATGAAGGTACACACAGCAGTGCTTGATTCCTATGCATCGGAACAGGCGGCTCGTGTCATGGCCATGCAGATGGCAACAGATAATGCAGACAAACTTGCAGGAGAATTGACGATGCAGTACAACAAGCAACGTCAGCAGGCAATTACCAATGAGCTTCTTGATCTTGCAGGTGGCTCGCAGAACCAATAAAATCCTTTAACTATCATGAGTGATGTCAAGATTTCCGGATTGGCCCTGCACTATGTGGGCAATCAGGCCAATGATGAACCGTTTGTACTGTCCCCAAAGCTTTTTGCGCTTGATGAAGAGATGAATGCCCTTCTGACGGACTATTTCATAGGTTCCTTCAAGTCTGAGGAGCGTTTCATGTTCCACGATGACATTGACCTTGGTATGAACCGCGTTTACAGGTTGGTATCAGACATATTTGACAATCCTGACATGCTGTATGATTTCTCTGTTGACATTGCCACCTATCTTTATGAGAACTGCAGTCATCCCAAGATCAAGGGCGGTGATTTCTATGTGGTTCACTTTACCGGATGCGGTGTTGGGCCAGAGCCGTGCGATGCCATAGGACTCTTCAAGATAGAGAACAAGGATCTGTTCCTGACAGTGGAACATGATGAAGGTGGCTTTGATATGTCAACTGTTGAGGGTGTCAGCCTGAAGAAACTTGACAAGGGATGCCTGATATACAACTATGAGCGTGAAAAGGGCTATTACGTGGCCGTGGTTGACAAGACCAACAACAGCGAGGCAGCATACTGGATTGACGACTTCCTGCATGTCCTGAGACGCCAGGATGCCTATTTCCAGACAGAGAACATGATGACCATCTGTCGCAACTATCTGGCAGAACAGTTGCCTCAGGATTTTGAGGTTTGCCGTGCTGATCAGGTGGACCTGCTGAACAAGTCATTCAACTTCTTCAAGAAACAGCCTAAGTTTGAGATGGAGCAGTTCCAGCAGCAGGTTATCGGGCAGCCTCAGGTTATTGAGAAGTTCAATGACTACAGACAGAAATATCAGGATGAACGTCAGTATGAACTTGATGAGACCTTTGACCTGAATCCGTCAGCAGTAAAGAAACAGGCCCGGGCATTCAAGAGCGTGATAAAGCTGGACAAGAACTTTCACGTATATATCCATGGAAACAGGGAACTGATGGAGCAGGGTGAGGATGCCCACGGAAAATTCTACAAGATATATTACAAGGAAGAGAGCTGATAATAAGAAAAGAGAGCCGTTTGGCTCTCTTTCTTTATTTCCATTCAATCTGAATCCTGCAGACAGGAGTACCTTCTGAGGTCAGTTCAAAGAGGTATGGGTTTGAGTCATTCCTGATAATCTGGACTTCCTGAGCCAGAAGAACCTCTTGAAGGAAGTTGAATTCCACACTGATGCTTCTGTCTGAGACAAGGTCTTCAATAGGCAGTGTGTCAACAACCCAGAGCAGATAGTTTGACGAGTGTGCATGCCTGTTTATATCAACGTCACTGTAACATACGGTGTGGCTGTATGTATGGGCTGCCTCTGGAGCCTTGAGCCTGGCCGGTTGCTCTGTGACCTGTCCGAACTGAGGCTGTGCCACGTCTGAATATGCAGTAACCATTGAAATAGGTGCCATTCTGCGAGAAGTCAGGTCAATTACGGTCCACAGCGATGTTGCTACTGCAGCAAGGTTTCCATTCTGGTCATAAACCTGAAAATTTCTGGTGGACGAGAGTTTTGTTATGTCATTTACCCAAGTATTTACGGTAAGTGTGTCATCCTCTGACGGCTGTCTTACAATATCTATTCTCATTCTGATGAGAACCCATGTCAGGTTGAATTTGGCCATGTCACGTGAACCGAATCCATTCAGGTCTGCATCCTTGCAGGCTGTGTCAAGAAGGATGTCAAAGATAGACTTTATAGTTACGCGTCTTGTCAGGTCCAGATGTTCAGGACGTACCTCATATTCGTAGTGTCTTTTTTCTGCACTCATATTCTTCACGGATTATTTGTGCCTGCAAAGAAACAAAAAAAAGCCAGCATGACATAGAATCATGCTGGCCTTAACTTTATTAAAGGGTTGGATCAGAATCTCATTCCACCACCCATGCCGCCGCCGAAGCCGCCGCCCATTGGCATACCGCCACCGAAGCCGCCCATGCCGCCGCCCATCATTGAACGACCCATGTTACGCATGTTCTGACGGGTGTCTCTGTCACCGATTGCCTGGATTCTGTAAGAGAATGAAAGCATGAAGTAGCTGTTGATGTTGTTGTTGTATGTATCACGTCTTGAGGTTGGACTCATGCTACGTGTAACAGTACTTCTCTGCTGCAGGATATCATATACAGAGAGTGAAAGGGTACCCTTGTTCTGCTTCAGGAATGAGAACTGGAACTGAGCGTTCCAAAGGAACTCATCGGTGTTCATGTCACCTGAATAACCTCTACGGCTTACCATCTGACCATCTGTTGTGATTCTTGCGTTGTGCCAAGGAATCATTACCATCAGGCTAGGACCATAGTTGAAGTCGTATGTATCCATGTTGCGGTCTGGCTGAAGGTCATTGGTTGAGTGGTTGTATCTGAGGTTACCCTGAAGGTCAATCTCAAACCAGTCACCACGGTACTCAGCGCTCAGACGAGGTGATACGCTTGTTGTAAGAGAGGTACGGAGCTGTGCGTCCTGGCCGGCGATTGATGCCCAACCCTCACTGTGGCTGAAGCTTACCTGAGTGTTTGCACCGATGTTTACACGCTGGAACTCTCCGAATGCTCTTTCAAGGTTCAGGTTACCGTTTGTGCTCCAGTTTGCCCAGAAGCCTTCCATGTTGACAGGCATTGTCTCAGTACCGAATGTCAGGGCATCAAGTGTTGTCTTGTTCTGGATTGTTCTGAGAGTATTGTTGAAGCCTGCTCCAACCTGGATGCTACCAAGTGTAACAGGGTTGTACTTACGGTAGCTTGCATTGAAGGTGTTGCTGAATGTAGGCTTCAGGTCTGGGTTACCAGAAGAGATTGCCAGTGGGTTACTGTTATCTCTTACACCAGAAAGCTGCTGCATTGAAGGCTGGCTTGAACGACCACGGTAGCTCATTTCCATCTGCTCCTGACGAGTCCAGCGGTAGCGGAAGTTCAGGGTAGGAGTCCAGTTGAATACCCAACGGTCCATATCTGTGTGAGTACCCATGTAATCCTCAATCATTGCAGAGTACTGTGGCAGAAGGGCAAAACCTGCGGTCATGTTGTAGTTGTCAGTAGTTCTACGAACCTGTGCCTGTATGGTGTGGTCCATATTGTCGTACTGTGAAAGACGGCTCAGAGTATTACTCTTGTACAATTCATAATTGTCCTCAAGAACCCATTCTGGAGTGTCCCATGGAGTACCCCAAGGTGAAGCGTAGGCCTGACCAAGATCATAGGTAGCACGGTCGCTGTCAGATCTTCTGTATGAGAATTCGTAAGTTACAGAAAGGTAAGTTGCTCTTGCGATAGGCTCTGTATATGAAACCTGTGAACTCAGATTGATAGATGAGTTAGGAGTCTCACTGTATCTGTTGAGAGTTGTTGCAATGTGATTTGCGGTCTGGTCGTTTCTTGAGTAGCTCTTGCTGTTGCCGTCAGAATAAGAATAATTGATTCTAGCAGAAACGTTTCTACCCTGATTGTTCAGCTTGTGTACGAACTGGAAGTTACCGCTTGTCTGGATTGATGTGCTCTCGCCCTTTGAAATACTGTTCTGGCTGTTACGCATTGCATCGTTCAGAGAATCCAGGAAGTTTACAAGTGGGTCACCTGAGTCAAATGCTGTGCTTGCATCTAGTGGGTTTGAGGCGAACTCGTATGGGTCTCTTGTAAATGTTGCGTTCTGGTTCTTGCTCCAGTTGTCAGACCATGAATAAGAGATGCTTGGAGTGAATACGAAACTTGTCATTTCGTTGAAGTTTCTCTCATATCTGAGCTGACCGTTTACGCTCTGGTTGTGGCTACCGTTCATACCCTCTGTGTTACCGAAGGTAGTTGTGCCACCTGTATAGAAGTTCTCAGAGTTGCTCTTTGACTGTGACTCAGAAGAACCGTATGAGTAGCGGATAGAACCACCAATCTCATGCTCGTATGAGTCGTTTGAAACCTCCTTACCGATGTTGCGTGCAAAGTTGACACCGATGTTACCGTTTGTAGAGGTACCGACGCCACCGCCGCCGCCCATGCCACGGCCACCGCCAAAGCCACCGACACCACCGCCACGTGCATTACCAATCTGGCCTGTGACTGTGAAGTTTCTGTCATCAGCGAACTTGTTCAGTGTGATATTTGTATTATAGAGGTTGTCAATGTCATAGATGGTCTCCTGCATTGGACGGCCATAGCCTGCGCCTACCTGGCCAACCCAACCATGCATCATGTTGCGCTTTACGGTAAGGTCAAGTACTGTCTCCTCATTACCGTCATCGATACCGGTCATACGGGCCAGATCACTCTGCTTGTCATAAGCCTTGATACGGTCAACCATGTCTGCTGTAAGGTTGTTGAGTGCAACGCTGTTGTCACCGTTGAAGAACTCCTTACCGTTTACCAGGATTCTTGATACGGTCTTTCCGTTAACGGTAATACCACCTGACGAGTTGATCTGAACACCAGGAAGTTTACGTACAAGGTCCTCTACGGTTGATCCTTCAGGAAGCTTGTAGGCAGCACCGTTGAACATGACGGTATCATTTACCATCTGCACCTTTGCAACCTGAGCAGTAACATCTACAGCCTTCAGGGCAATTGCATCGGCCTTCATTGTGAGACGACCCAGGTCAGTTGTCTTCTGACCAGCTCTTACTGTGAATGTCTTCTCTGTGTTCTCGTAGCCCATGAAGCTTGCACGGAGAACATACTGACCTGCTGCAACGCCTGAAACTACGAATGAACCGTCCTCTTCTGTGGAAGTACCATTGATGTAGGTTGTGTCAGGCAGTGCAAAAATCTGTACTGCAGCCGGATAAAGCGGCTCTGCACTGTTGAAGTCATAAAGCGAACCCTTTACCTCCTGAGAACCTCTCTGGGCAAAGGCTGATACGCTTGAGATTACAAGTGCAGAAATAAGAATTGTAATTCTTCTCATCTTGTTTTGTGTATTTTGTTTATTTGTTTCTCTTGTCTTGTCTTACGCGACACTATTATTATATAATACAACTGTCAAGGTTAAATCATTTATAAGAATTTAACACTTAAAGGAAAACATTCTCCTTTTGTACGAGACATTCCAACATGCAAAGATACGGAGAATTGTCTCATTTCTACCGATGGTTGGTGTTATTTAAATTGAAATAACATTTATAAATTAAATAAACAATTACTTTTGTAGGCTCAATTTACGAATCTATGAATAATTCAATTCTAAAGACATCATTTTTCTTGTTTGCCATTCTGGCAACTGTATCATGTAAGGACTCCGGTTCACAGTTGGTGGAGTCAAGAATAGAGAGCCGGATTACCTCCGATTCCAGGACAATCAGTGTGTATCTTCCTGATGGTTACAGCAAGAAAGAGACTTATCCGGTGGTTTATGTCGGTGATGCCGTCTCATTCATATCGGGTGATTACTGTCACATTCTTGACTCTCTGACCATTCACGGGATAATCAGACCAGTGGTTGTTGCATGTACATATAATTCCAAAGGAGTGTCTGCATCGTCTAACGAATCGTTCAACATAGACTATTTTGCTGATGAATTCATACCGTTTGTACAGTCTAAGTATTCCGTTTCAACCGATAGGGCAGACAATCTGTTCTTTGGTATCAGCCAGAGTGCCGATGCAGGCATGAAGATGAGTTTCGACAGGCCTGGACTGTTCAGTGAGTATTGGTGTTTTTCTCCGTTGAAAACAGATGTTTCTTCATTCCTTGCACTTGATAGTCCAACCTCATACAAGATTGTCTGGGTCAACAAGGACGAGCTTAAGGTTTCGTTTGATTATTTCCCTTCAATGGTGAATGCTCTTAAGAAAAGAGGTGCATCGGTAAAGACCAAGGTACTTGAAACCGTGCCAAGCACCCTGGTGTGGAGACAGGAGTTCATCAGACTCCTCACAGACCGTTTCGGAGTTGAGGAGCAGTAACCATTCTCTTTATTTTGCCCTTGATCTGAAGCGCAGTTCCCTTCTTGGGCGTATTGGATCATTGGTTATCAGATCGATGCTTCCTGTTGTAAGCTCGCCTGAGACAGCCGATGTCGTAACTGCAACAGTTGCTGTCTTCTTTCCATTAGGCTTTATTACCGTGCCGGCCTCAAGGTCTGTCACTGTTTCAGAAGAGACTTCTACTGCCCGGATGATTAGGTCTGCATTTCCCTGATTTTCAATGGTTACTGTGGTTTTAAGGATCTTTTTAGGAGAATTTGTTCCAAAATCCTTGTAGGATGGATCAACAGACAATGCCGGTTTTGGAGAGTTGTCTGTAATCTGTGTGAAATCATCGGTCAGGATAGCTGTGGTGCAGTATTCAAGCTGACATGGCTTTCCGTCAGCCAGAATTGTGACTGTGTCTGTGACTGTTCCGTAAACGGGTTTGTCCTTTGATGGATTGTAGGTGAATATGATGCCTTCAGACTGTCCGCCGCGCAGCTGGCGTGGACACTCCACGGACAGAAGGCCGCTTCCTCTTACCTGAGCCTTGAGCTTGATGGTTTCCTTGCCGTTGTTTATCAGGACAAGACTCTTTGATTCAGCCTTTCCCTGGCCGACATATCCAAACCTGACATGGCTGAGCGCTGTGCGCAGTTCAAGACCTTCTGTCAGCAGAAGAGGGTAAAGCTGTTCTATTCCGAGCGGGGTGGGATTCACTGTGGCAGAGAGAACCAGTCTGTCAAAGCTCCTTCCGGCCTGTGAGAATACCTCAATGTCACGGAAAACCTTGCCCTGGGTACGTGCGGGATCAAAGGTTACCGTCAGTTCTGCGGTCTTGCCGGGAATTATTGGCTCTGTCGGGTATGACACGGTTGTGCATCCGCAGCTTGTTGATACGGTCTCTATGCTTGCCGGATTGTTGGACTTATTGTATATGATAAAGGTGTGTGATACTGGGCCGTCAGCCTCTTCAATCTCGCCAAAGTCAAATTCAGTGCTGTCAAATTCAAACGGTGATTCCTTTACCTGTTGTGCCTGAAGGGCAGGTGTTGCAAGTACTGCCGTAACGGCCAATATTGTGAATGCTCTTTTCATGCTTGAATATATGGGTTATACCTCTTTTCCATTCCAATGGTGGTTGCAGGACCGTGTCCCGGATACACTGCTGTGCTGTCAGGAAGTGTGAACAGCTTTTCTCTTATTGCAACTGGAAGGGCTGCCGGGTCACCATCCTCAAAATCCGTACGGCCGATGCTGCCCTGGAACAATGCATCGCCGCTGAACAGAATGCCGTCCTTGCGGCTGTAGAATACCAGACTGCCGGGTGAGTGGCCGGGAACGCTGAAAATCTCTATTTCTGTATTGCCGAATCTTATGATGTCTCCTTCATCTATGATGTTTTCCGGCATAATGGGTCTGACTGTCCTGTTGTAACGGATTCCAAAGCGGCCGACTCTCTGGCCAATCTCCTGAAGCCACTGGCTGTCACGGCTGCTGGCCTTGGCCCGCAGGCCGAACATGTCCTCTGCATCGGGGTTGCCAAAGATATGGTCAAAGTGAAGATGAGTGTTGAGAATGTGCTTGACTGTCAGTTTGTTTGTCTCAACGAATTCCTTCAGCTGCTGAGCCTCGCCGGGAAAATAGCAGCCTGGGTCAATGATTGCAGCCTCAAGAGTCTCGTCGTAGATGACGAACGTGTTGACCGGCAGCATGTTGAACTCAAATTCCTGTACTTTCAGCATAGGCTTGTCATCTTACTGGGACATACACAATGTTCTTTTCCGTGAAATAGTCCTCATCAGGGAAAAGGGTACAGATAGGGGTTACCTCTGCAATGTTGCGGAACTTCTGGAGTTCACCGGACAGGTCTCCGCCCTTAAGGCAGATGATTCCGTTGGGATAGACATTTGTCTGACTCTTGCGGTCTATAAGCCGTTGGGTTATCTGGTAGAGGTCCGGCATAGGCATTACTCCGCGGCTTACCATGAAGTCAAATCTGTCTTTCTCTTCCTCAGCACGTTCGTGACGGCATACAACGTTGGTCAGACCTATCTGCCTGGCAATGTCTTCTGCCACGCGAACCTTCTTGCCGATGCTGTCAACCAGGGTGAACCGGCAATCCGGAAACATGATGGCTAGCGGAATGCCTGGAAAACCACCGCCGGTGCCAAGGTCAATGATCCTGGTACCGGCAGTAAATTTGAATCCACGTGCTATGGCAAGTGAATGAAGGACATGATGAAGGTACAGATTATCAATGTCCTTCCTTGAAATTACGTTTATCTTGGAATTCCAGTCACGGTATAGAGCGTCAAGGGCGGCCATCTGCCGGTCCTGCTCTGGAGTCATGTCTGGGAAGTAGTGTCTGATCCTGTCCATTATCTCAGTTTGTCAGTTTATTGCAAAGATAATGGTTAATTTCCAGCCCTACCAGTTTTTTACCACTTTTGGCATTGTCTGTCAGAACTGCTTCACCAGCCAGTCCATTGCAGCGCCCTCAGAGTAGTCGTTGAGCATACGACACCATGAGAAATGGCTGAGCATGCCGCCAAAGCCGAACTTCTTCATGTCGTCGTCTGAGTAGATCTGCATTTTGTCATCCTTTGCACCAAGACGCTGACGGGCGTCAAAATACACATGTGACGATACAACGTTGCAGGTGTTGTCATCCTGGGCGTGTACAAAATACATAGGGAGCTTTGTGAAGGCATCGATATTCATCTCAGAAAGTACCATGTCAGTGCCGTTCCATTTGTAAACGCATTTGTCTTTCCAGACCTTCTCAACGTCGTCAGTGAATTTCTCTGCTGGATATTCCGGATTGCTGCGGATTACCATGTGGATAGGGACGATAGGGTCCATGGCGCAGACTGGAATGGCGGCCTTGAAACGGTCTGCGAACTGCATCATGAAACGCATTGTGCAACCGCCTCCGCTTGATGCTCCTGCGCAGAAGAGTCTGCTGCCGTCAACCTTGCCTTCTGAGATCAGCTGGTCAATGAAGGCCATCTGCAGTGCATTGTTGCGGTCAATGAGTTCAATCTTACTTGGATCAAGTGATGCGCTGTATGAGTAGTTAGGATTTGCAAGGGCAAAAACCAGTGTTGCACACTTCTGGTCATGCTGAGGCAATGATACCAGACACTTGTTGGCAAGAGCTACCGTCATCATGTCCTGATTGTATTCACCGCCACCAATCTGCCATACAAACAGCGGCACGTTGGGAATGGTGTTCCCGTTTTCATCCTTTGGAAGGTAGAGCATGTACTCTCTGGTTATTCCGCCGAATGTGAAAGTTCCCCTGATGCAGTCGTCAATCACCTCAATCTGTGTCTCGTTCACGTCTGCAGCACCAAAGTTCAGGGCTGGGTTGGTGCATGTGACTTTCCATGCCTCCTTCTGGAAACGCTCGTTGCGTGCTCCTTCTGCATCGAATGGCTTTGCGGTAATTGTCAGCACATTGCCGTTCTTCTGAATTGATATGCCGTCTTCTGTGTATGGCTTTACCATCTGGCCGGTCTCTATATCATAAAAGGTGTTGGCCGCGTTGTTCTCAATGTCAAAGTCTGTTGCCTGAAGTTTTTTGAGAACCTTTCTGTTGTTGACGGTAACGTCGATGCTCTTGACAACCGTACCCCAGTCGTCAACTGCCGTGTGGGCTACGATATTCTCAATGACCGGTCCTGAGACCTTTGGTGTGCAGGATACTGCCGATGCCAGCAGGGCTGCTGCAAATAATGACTTGTTCATCTGGATTGTGTTTTGTTACAAGGCAAAAGTAGTATATTTATGCCATTCTAGTATGCAATATCCGTACATAATGGAATGATATTGTCCAAAACCGTGAAATGGCATTTTATACCTTTTTATATTATGCTTACTTTAGCATCGCAATTCTCAATGAAGTGCAATAACAATTTAAATCATACAAACAAAAATTAATGAAAAAACTGATTTTCGCTGCTGCAGCAACAGTTCTTGCTGCAGGAAGTCTGCAGGCTCAGCCAAAGCTGACCGCAGACAACATTGACGAGATTCTCAAGGCACTGACTCTTGAGGAGAAGGCCACTCTCTGTGTTGGCGGCGGTTGGGGAAGCATGAATGCTGGTTCCATCACCGCTTCTGATGACAAGCTTGTTCCTGGTGCTGCCGGTACAACACGTCCGGTTGAGCGCCTGGGTATTCCACGCACCGTAGTTGCCGATGGTCCTGCCGGTCTGCGTATCGAGCCGGTTCGTCAGGGTGACAACCAGACTTACTACTGCACCGGTTTCCCTGTAGGTACCGTACTTGCATGTACATGGAATGCTCCTATGGTTGAGGAACTCCTTGCTGCCATGGGTAATGAGGTTCATGAGTATGGTGTTGACGTTCTTCTGGCTCCAGGTCAGAACATTCACCGCAATCCTCTCTGCGGCCGTAACTTTGAGTACTTCTCAGAGGATCCACTCCTGAGCGGTAAGATTTCTGCTGCTTACGTACGTGGCGTACAGAGCCAGGGTGTTGGTGTCTCAATCAAGCACTTTGCTGCAAATGACCAGGAGATCAACCGTAATGAGAACGATGCACACATCAATCCACGTGCACTGCGTGAGATCTATCTGAAGAACTTTGAGATTACTGTCCGCGAGTCAGATCCTTGGACTGTAATGTCATCATACAACAAGATGAACGGTCACTATACCCAGCAGACCTATGACCTGCTGACTACAACTCTGCGTAACGAGTGGGGCTTCAATGGTATCGTAATGACAGACTGGGGTAACAAGGCTGGTACAGTTGATGCCGTACACGCTGGCAACGACCTGATGGAGCCAGGTGACAACACAGAGATCCAGCGCATCGTTGACGGTGTGAAGAGCGGTGCTCTCTCAGAGGCTGATCTTGACCGCAACGTACGCCGTATGCTTGAGTACATTGTCAAGACTCCACGCTTCAATGGCTACAAGTTCAGCAACAAGCCAGACCTGAAGGGTCACGGTGAGCTTGTACGCAAGGCTGCAACTGAGGGTATGGTTCTTCTGAAGAACGACATGGAGACCCTGCCATTTGCAGGTGTAAAGAATGTTGCCCTGTTCGGTCTGAATGCTTACAAGACAATTGCCGGTGGTACAGGTTCAGGTAACGTGAACAAGGCTTACATCCGCAACATTGACGAGGGTCTGAAGGATGCTGGCATCGCTGTTGACGAGAGACTTGCTGAGTACTACAACACATACCGCACATACGCCACCGCTGACTATGCCCTGGCTTCACACCGTGGTGGTGTACTGCTTGGTGAGGCTGTGCTCCCAGAGGTTGCCGTACGTGCTGCCGCAATCGATGCTACCGTTCAGCGCAACGATGCTGCCATCGTGGTTATTGGCCGTAACGCAGGTGAGGGTGATGACCGCCGCATCGACGGTGACTTTGAGCTGACACAGATTGAGCGTGAGCTCCTTCAGAACGTATCAACCGCATACCACAAGGTTGGCAAGAAGGTTGTTGTAATCCTGAACATCGGTGGTGTTATTGAGACCTCTTCATGGAAGGGTATGGCCGATGCCATCCTGCTTGCATGGACTCCTGGCCAGGAGGCTGGTATGTCAATTGCTGACGTACTGACCGGTAAGGCAAATCCTTCAGGTAAGCTCTCTATGACATTCCCAGTAAACTACTTTGACATTCCTTCTTCACAGAACTTCCCATACGCTGGCAACCAGAGAAATGCAGGTGCACAGCAGTGGGGTCAGTGGGGTGGCCAGCAGAGAGGTACCAAGGATATTGACTACACAGATTACAAGGAGGGAATCTGGGTTGGTTACCGTTACTTCAATACTGCAAACAAGCCTGTTTCATTCCCATTCGGCTATGGTCTGAGCTACACTACATTTGAGTACTCAAAGCCATCTGTAAAGACAACATCTGACGGCATTGTTGCTACAATTACTGTCAAGAACACTGGTAAGGTTGCTGGTAAGGAGGCTGTTCAGCTGTACGTATCTGCTCCTGCAGGTGGTCTTGTAAAGCCAGCCGTTGAGCTCAAGGGCTTTGCAAAGACAAAGGAACTTCAGCCAGGTCAGTCAGAGACCCTGACAATCAAGGTTGACGCTTACACTCTTGCTTCATTCAACGAGGAGGCTTCTGAGTGGCAGACTGCAGCCGGTAACTATACAGCCAAGTTTGCTGCCAACGTAGAGGATGTACGTGCTACCGCACAGTTCAAGATCTCTAAGGCAAAGAGCTGGAAGGTTGAGAAGGTGATGCTTCCAGAGACTCCTGTTCAGGAGATTGCTGTTAAGTAATCACTCAGATAAACGCAAAAAAGGCGTCGTTCAGTAGAACGGCGCCTTTTTTTATGTATGTGGTTCTCAATCAAGTGCGGCTTCAAGGGCCTTGATGTTCTCTTCTGGTGTCCACCAGCTGGTGCAGAATCGTACTGCCGTGTGGGTGGCATCGACCTTTTGCCAGTCTTCAAATCCGAACTGGCCGTGGAGTCTGGCAACCATGTCGTCAGGCAGGATAGGGAACTGCTGGTTTGTAGGGCTGTCTGCCAGGAACTGATATCCGCGGCTGGCGAACATCTCCTTTACGCGTGCGGCCATGTCAATTGCGTTGGCAGCAATCTTCAGGTAAAGACCGTCTGTGAAGAGCGTCTCAAACTGTATTCCCAACAGTCGGCCTTTGGCCAGCATGCCTCCGTTCTGCTTGATGTTGTAGCGGAAGTCTTTCTTCAGGGCATCGTTGCAGATGACTATGGCTTCTCCAAACAGGCATCCAACCTTGGTGCCACCTATATAGAATACGTCTGCCAGGCGTGCTATGTCCTGAAGCGTAACGTCACTTGATTTTGAGGTGAGGCCGTATCCAAGTCTTGCTCCGTCAATGAAGAGCGGAATGGAATGCTTCCTGCAGGTCTGGCTGATGGCGGTCAGCTCTTCAAGCGAGTATAGGGTTCCCAGTTCTGTAGGGAAGGAAATATAGACCATGCCTGGCTGCACCATGTGCTCAAAACTGGCATCGGCATAGTGGTCACGGATGGTCTTGTCAATCTGCTCTGCTGTAATTTTTCCCTCATTGCCATTGAGTGCAAGTGCCTTGTGGCCGCTGTGCTCAAGTGCGCCGGTCTCATGGACGTTTATGTGTCCGGTGGTAGCGCAGATTACGCCCTGGTACGGCTTCAGGACCGATGCTATTACGGTAATGTTGGTCTGTGTTCCGCCAACCATGAAATGGACGTCTGCATCTGGTCTTGCGCAGGCCTGTCTGATGAGGCGTCTTGCGTTTTCACAGTGTGGGTCCTCTCCGTAACCCGGAGTCTGCTCAAAGTTGGTCTCTGTAAGTTTTCTTATTATCTCAGGGTGTGCTCCCTCCAGATAATCGCTGTCAAATCTTATCATGTCTTGTTTAGTTCATCTGTTTTTGCTGCGGCAAATTTACTAAAGATTCGTCAAACACAGGTATTTATGTTCGCCAAGGTCGGTAACAGGCATCGGGCTTAAGAATACTCACCGAGCACATTCGTGTCACGCACCCCGCTTAACAGGTCCGTGCGAAACACTCACAACGCTCATAACGCTCCTAGAACGCATCGGTGTCACCCTTGTTGGCGAACCGCTGCTGCTTGCATTATTCGTACTGAGGTCGTACAAAAAAAAGATGCAGCTGAGCTTGTGTGCCTAGCTGCATCCTTTGGAATTATGTCTGTCCCACCCAATTGGACAGGGTGGGACATGGATTACTTGTGTGCGTGCCTGCGCTGATGCAAAGAGTTGTTGGTGAGAGAATTAGTTCTAGTGCTTGCTGCGCGGCTAATCATCTTGGATGAAGAACCCGAGTAGCTGAAGCGGCAAGTAGCTGACCATAGTTCATAGTCATCATAGAAGAGGGCTTCGGTTTCTGTGGCAATGGTTCCATTGTCATTGAAGGTGTAACTTAGAGTGAAGTTTTCTGAGTCATCATCTTCTTCTTCGTCCCATATGTTTGTTATCTGCACAGGGAGGAGGGCTGGCCCCTCACCGAGCACTCCAAACATAGGGAGTGCGAATCCTTCCATATCAAGAATGTCTGCCAGCGTGAAGGTGTACTGCTTGAAAGCGTTCTTTTCCTGGCCGTAACCTATGATGTAGTAGTCTGACCACTCTTCAACCTCATCATCAGATAACTTGTCCTGACCGGTACATGCAACTTTGGTCAGGTTGTCATTGGACCAGGTCAGGATGTATGTGTCTGTTTCAACACCAGATTCGTCATTCTCTTCCCAATTGATAGTATAGACCATCTTGGTCATATGATTTCCTGAATACTCGAACGAGTAAATACCATTATAAGTCTCTTTAGGACTTGACTCAAAAATGTTGAAAGAGGTGATATAACCATCTGAATTGGTCTTAAAGTCAGAAACAATAATCTTATATAAGCCTTCTTTTGCAACAAACTTATCTCCTTCAGCTTGTATGATAACGCCATTTGACTCAATACCTACTAGATTGGAACCATCATAGTGGAACACAAGTTCCTCACCCCAATCATCTTCACCCTGCTCTTGAACAGAATAACCAGTCAGATATTCGCCTCCAAAGCTGGATACCTTCAGACCTGTTCCTGCGACAGGAGTTCCACCACCATTGTCACCACCATTGCCACCGTTGTTGTCACCGCTGTTTTCGGTTCCTGGCTTGTCATTCTCTTCGTCACCGCCGCATGATGATACCATTACGCCCATGCTGAGAGCAACGGCAGCCATGAAAAAAAACTTCTTCATAATGTAAAAGTTTGCGTTGTCCCTGAGCTCCTGATGAGACTTTATTTGAAATATTGTGTGTTTGTGATGGTGCAGAGCTCTGTCCTCAGGCATTCTTTATTTCCGTTCATTAGCAGAACTTTGCAGTCGGCCTTTGGACGAAAGTGAACGATGCGGTACGGACCGCGCCTTCACATGTTTATGGTCTGCAAAAGTAAAGGTTTTCTGCTTAATTCCCAACTTGTGGCGGTCGGTAACAGGTTTCTATTCTTCAAAGCTCTGGGCGTTCAGGCGGGCGGTCTCTTCAATGGCGGCGCCGTGGCCGGTCAGGGCGGCAAAGGGGGCGAACTGTGCAGCGCGCTGTTCCATAGTCATGCGTGGGTGGTTGCGTGACGTATGGTGGGGCAGGTTTATTATGTCGTCGTACTCTGTAGTCATGCCTTGTGTCCTCCTATCTGGTTGTTGCGGTCCCGGGCTGTCGCGCCTTCTGAGTAGCTTGTGCCTTTCAGAATAGCGTTCTTGCCAAACCGATGCTTGATTGAAAGCAGTGCCTCCTGCATCTTGCGTTCCTTCTCACGGCTGGCGCGCTGCTCTTCTTCACGCCTTGTAACCTCTTCATAGTCAGTGAATATGTCAAGCTGCACAGGCTCTTTCTGCAATGCCCTGTCCTCATTTATGACATGGTTGGTGGTAATGTTCAGACGTCTGATCAGCAAATCTTTGTTTACTATCCGATTGTACAGTTCCGTCACTGCACCTATGATTTCCTTGCCAGATGATGTGTGCCCGTTCAGGTTGGCAGTACCATGGGCGGGTTTAGGCACAGAACGTCCATAATAGTCCCTGACAATGTCGCCATGGTAGTCCTGCGCAATTTCTGTCCGGGTCAGGCTTTCACGGTCATAACCGACTGTAAGGACCAGCTGGTCAGTAACCAGGCGTTTGTCAACAAGGTCCAGACTTATGGCATCGGCCATCTCAATTATTACGTTGCGGGCCATATCAAAAGAGTAGGGCTCAGTCAGAACCTGACCGCTGCTCAGCGAGTTTGTTTCTGGTCTGTAGGCTTTGACGTAATCCATTGTGACCGGTTCCCAGCCCCATGCGTGGTCAATGAGCAGTTCGGCGTTTATTCCGAACAAGTTGTATAGCAGTTCCTCATTGTCAATTGAGCATCGGGCAATCTTGCCCATGGTGTCAAGTCCAAAGATAGCCAGCTTGTCAGCAATTCCGCGTCCAACTCGCCAGAAACTGGTCAGCGGCTTGTGGTCCCAAAGCTGCCGGCGGTAACTCATTTCGTCAAGTTCGGCTATGCGCACGCCGTCCTTGTCGGCGGGAATGTGCTTGGCCACAATGTCCATGGCCACCTTGCACAGGTACATGTTAGTGCCAATGCCAGCCGTGGCGGTAATGCCGGTGTTGCGGAGTACGTCACGTATCATTGTCATGGCCAGTTCATGGGCGGTCATGCGGTATGTGTCCAGGTAGGCCGTAACGTCCATTATGACCTCATCAATGCTATAGACGTGAATATCTTCAGGTGCAATGTATTTCAGGTAAATCTGGTAGATGCGTGTGCTGTATTCAATGTAGAAGGCCATTCTGGGAACGGCGCGAATGAAATCAAGTTCCCAGTCGGGATGCGCCTTTATCTCAGTGTCATTGGTTGATTTGCCCTTGAAACGGTGGTCAGGAATGGCCATGAGGCGCGCGTAGTTCACCTGGCTGACCTTTTGCACGGCCTCGAACAGACGCGCACGTCCGCCCACACCGTATGCCTTGAGCGATGGCGATACTGCCAGGCAAATGGTCTTGTCGGTACGGCTTTCATCGGCCACCACAAGGTTTGTGGTAAGCGGATCAAGCCCCCGTTCCACGCATTCAACCGATGCGTAGAATGACTTCAGGTCAATAGCCAGGTATGTGCGCTCAGTGTTCAATGTTCACAAGTTCATATTCGCGTGAGCCAAGGCCAATCTTCTCAGCCCATTCCATAATGTAGGTACCATGCTTCTGCTCAATGCGTTCAAGCAGCGGGCGAGTATCGTTGTGCTGGTCGTTATGTATCTGGGTCACAATATCATAGCAAGCCTGGTCCAATGCAACCGGGTCAGTCGATGCCAGTATGCCGTAGTCGGCAATGAGCGGTTCGTGCGGATGCCCGTTGCAGTCGCAATCAATGCTCATGCGATACATTACTGATATGTAAATGATGTTCTGGCCGTTACCAAAATAGTCATGGACTCCCTGTGCGGCCGATGCCATTGCCTCAATGAATGCATCCTGGTTCTTTGAGTAAAACCACATTGTAATCGGGTTCTTGGTCTTGCCGCCGGAATGGATGTACGCCTTTCCTTTTCTCGATGCCACGCCAATTGAAGCGTTCTTCAGAACCCCGCCCATTCCCGCCATCTGATGACCCTTGAAATGTGCCAGGTTAATCATGTAGTCATAGTTCTTCAGGTTTGCACCCACCAGGTCACACTCAATCCTGGTATTGTCCTTGACTGGTATCTCCATGCTGCCGTTCTCGTCCATTATGTCAACAGCGGCAATGTCCTTGAAACCTCTCTTGTCAATCTCTTTCCAGTGGCTTCTTGAAAAAGTACGCCTGCCGGGGTAGGCTGTATTGCATTCAACTATGGCAATTGAATTGCCGTTTACTGCAGTTACTGCATCGCACAGGGGCTTAAGCATGTCAGGGCGCAGATAGCCTGTGTTTTCACTTTCTCCGGTTGAAATCTTGAGTGCAACGCGTCCCTTTGCAGGGCTGCCAAGTGCCTTGTACAGCTCAACTATGCCTTCCGGTGAAATCTCTCGCGTTACATAAACTTTTGGTGTTGCCATGGCTGTCGTTCCTAAAATGGTGGAAAAAAGAATTGATAACAGGGCTTTCATATAAATGGATTACAATGCAAAGATATACAGATAGTCCTTACTATCATTTTCAACCGCCAATGATTTTGACAT
>JAKSIY010000079.1 GCA_024398535.1 Bacteroidaceae bacterium | reverse complement strand
TATTGATCAGCTTCGTGGCACCATTGATGGTATGACCACCATCCTTGACCAGGAAGCTGATATACTTTATCTGCTTGATATCCTTTTCAGTGTACTGGCGTATTCCGGAATTGGTCTTCTTTGGGGACAGTTCCTTGAACTCCTTCTCCCAGTAGCGGAGGGTAGTTTCCGGAATGCCAAGCATCTCGGCAACCTCCTTGATAGAGTAATAGAGCTTGATGTTCTTGTTTGTATTAAGTGGCATATTCTCTTTTTTATCAATCAAATACAGCACCTTGATTTTCAGCCATCTGAATCATCTCTTCATACTGCTCCTCATCAAGGTCCATATAATAGTAATTCACTGGATTCATGTTCTTGCCGTTCAGGAGGACCTCATAATGAAGGTGCGGTCCGGTACTCTTGCCGGTAGATCCTACACGTGCAATGATCTCTCCTCTGGTAACGTTCTGGCCCACCTTGACCTCAATCTTGTTGCAATGTGCATAACGGGTCACATATCCGAAGCCATGATCTATCTCCACCAGATTTCCGAATCCTGTCTTCCACTTTGCGTATGTTACCTTTCCGTTTCCGGTTGCATATATCGGGGTACCGGTATCACAGGCAAAGTCCATTCCGTAGTGGAACTTCCTGACATGATAGATAGGATCAACCCTATAGCCATAGCCCGATGCAGTCCGCTTCATGTCCTTGTTGGAAACCGGCTGGATGGAAGGCAGATGATCAATCCTGTCAGACTGTTCACGATACAGATCCACAATTTCATCGAAGGATCTGGTCTGTATGAACAGCTTCCTCTCAAGCAGGTCAATTTTCCGGGCAGTAGCGGTTACAAGTTCCGGATTATCAAGTGTCAGGAGTTCTGCATAACGGTTAGTGCCATTGTAGTTGATCTGGCGGCTGTATGACAGGACAGGATCTGCATCCAAGAGAACACGGTAAACGTTGTCGTCACGCTTTTCTATGTCTTCCAGTACCGCAAGGGCATCGTCCACCTTCTTTGAGAGAACGCGATATTCTGACAGAAGCGTTGAATTCTGTGTCCTGAGTCCCTCGGTCTTTGACATTGGATTGAAAAGGAATCTGACCAGGAACAGTGCTCCAAGTATGCACAACACGGTCAACGTCCTGAAGAAATAAGTCTTAAGACGCTGCTTGAAGGTTGGGTATATCCTGTGGAAAACACCCTTTTCCGGATCATATATGTAATATACCTTTTTCAATAGGGGCAAAAGTAACAATTTTGGGTTATCTTTGCAAGTTGAAAAATGACAAACTGCATAATATGATGACAGCAAAAGAGATCCGCGAGTCCTACAAGCGCTTTTTTGAGAGCAAGGGACACCAGATTGTTCCATCGGCACCGATGGTTGTAAAGGATGACCCTACCCTTATGTTTACCAATGCCGGTATGAACCAGTTCAAGGATATCATCCTGGGTAACAAACCAGCCAAGTACAGAAGAGTGGCGGACTCACAGAAGTGTCTGCGTGTAAGCGGAAAGCACAATGACCTTGAAGAAGTAGGTCATGATACATACCACCACACAATGTTTGAGATGCTCGGAAACTGGTCTTTCGGAGATTACTTCAAGAAGGAGGCCATTGACTGGGCATGGGAATACATTGTCGATGTGCTGAAAATTGACCCGAAGAACCTCTACGCTACTGTATTTGAAGGTAGTCCGTCTGAGGGACTTGAACGCGATGACGAGGCAGCCGCAATCTGGGAGACCCACCTTCCAAAGGACCACATCATCAATGGAAACAAGCATGACAACTTCTGGGAAATGGGCGATACAGGTCCTTGCGGCCCATGCTCTGAGATCCATGTTGACTCCCGTTCAGAAGAGGAGAAGGCACAGATTCCTGGCCGTGAACTTGTAAACAAGGATCACCAACAGGTCATTGAGATCTGGAATCTTGTGTTCATGCAGTACAACCGCAAGGCAGACCATTCACTGGAGTCACTTCCTGCAAAGGTAATTGACACCGGTATGGGATTCGAGCGTCTTGTCCGTACACTCCAGGGCAAGCAGTCAAACTATGACACTGACGTCTTCCAGCCTATCATCAAGACCATTTCAGACCTTACCGGCCTGAAGTACGGCAACAATGAGAAGACTGACATTGCCATGCGTGTAGTAGCAGACCATATCCGTACAATTTCATTCTCAATTACAGACGGCCAGCTGCCTTCAAATGCAAAGGCCGGCTATGTAATCAGAAGAATCCTGCGCCGCGCAGTAAGATACGCATACACATTCCTTGGTCAGAAGGAGGCCTTCCTGTACAAGCTTCTCCCTACCCTGATCCAGAACATGGGCGATGCATATCCAGAGCTTGAGGCACAGAAAGTACTGATTGAGAAGGTCATCATAGAAGAAGAGGAGTCATTCCTCCGCACACTTGAAACCGGTATCCGTCTTCTTGACAAGGTAATGGCAGAGACCAAAGCTGCCGGCAGCAATGTCGTAAACGGAACCAGCGCCTTCACCCTCTATGACACATACGGATTCCCACTTGACCTTACAGAACTTATCCTCAGGGAGAACGGCATGAGCGTAAACCAGGAAGAGTTCGATGCAGAGATGGCCAAGCAGAAGGCACGTGCCCGCAATGCAGCAGCCGTTGAAAACGGAGACTGGGTAGTACTCAAGGAGGGAGAGACAGAGTTTGTAGGATATGACTTCACTGAATATGAAACCTCTATCCTGCGTTACCGTTCGGTAAAGCAGAAGAGCGGCACAATCTACCAGATCGTACTTGACAAGACTCCATTCTACGCAGAGATGGGTGGTCAGGTAGGTGACACCGGCGTACTCGTAAGCGAATTTGAAACAGTTGAGATCTGCGATACCAAGAAGGAGAATGGTCTGCCTGTCCATATCACGAAGAAGATGCCAGAGCATATCGATGCTCCAATGATGGCATGCGTTGACGTTGACAAGAGACGCGCATCAGAGGCCAACCACACGGCAACCCACCTTCTTGACCAGGCACTGCGTGAGGTTCTAGGCTCACACGTAGAGCAGAAGGGATCACTCGTTACCCCAGAAGGACTCAGATTTGACTTCTCACACTTCCAGAAGGTGACCCCAGAGGAGATCCGTCAGGTAGAGAAGATGGTCAATGAGAAAATCCGTCAGGACATTCCTCTCACAGAGCACAGGAATACCCCTATTGAAGAGGCAAAAAAACTCGGTGCAATCGCGCTTTTCGGTGAAAAATATGGTGACGAGGTACGCGTAGTACAGTTCGGTCAGTCAATTGAATTCTGTGGTGGTGTACATGCAGCATCAACCGGCAGGATCGGTATGATCAAGATCACGTCTGAAAGTTCCATCGCAGCTGGCGTACGCCGTATTGAGGCAATTACCGGTCAGGCCGTAGAAGAGATGATGAACGGAATGCAGGACACCATGGCAAAGCTTCACGAACTGCTGCCGGGCGCATCGCTTGAGGCATCACTGCGCAAGTCACTTGACGAGAACGCAGCCCTGAAGAAGCAGGTTGAGGAGTTCATGAAGGAGAAGGTCAGCGCAATGAAGTCAGACCGTCTGGCAAGCAAGACCAGCATTGCAGGCATTGACGTAATCAGCGCCGTGCTCCCAATGGCATCGGCTGCCGTACGCGACCTTGTCTTCCAGCTCAAAGCAGAGATGTCAGCAAATTCCATCATAGTAATAGGAAATGATGACAACGGAAAGCCACAGCTCACCGTAAGCGTAAGTGAAGACCTTGTACAGAAGTTCAACGCTGGACAGCTTGTACGTGAAGCAGCCAAGCTCATCCAGGGCGGTGGCGGTGGCCAGGCACACTACGCAACTGCAGGCGGCAAGAACCCGGCAGGACTCAAGGATGCAGTAAGCGCCATTGTTGCCAAGATCGGCTGACAATCTTCCGCAGTAACATAAAGGATCAGGTCTTAAGACTTGGTCCTTTTTTATTCTTCTATCTGTTCCTTTGGCCAGTTTACCAGAAACACCTGCCCGCTGGCACGGGTAAGAGCAGTATATAGCCAGCGGTAGTAATCTGCATCGCGGTTCTCTTCAGGCATATATCCCTGGTCAATGAACACATTCCGCCACTGTCCGCCCTGAGCCTTATGACAGGTTACCGCGTAAGAATACTTTACCTGGACAGCATTGTAGTATATATCCTGCCTGAGCTGTTTCATGCGCTCTTTCCGGGAACGTATGTGCTCATAATCCTGCATCACCCCGGCAAACAGCTGCTCATGCTGTTCCTGTGTCAGGGCTGGAGCCTCTGAATGAAGAGTATCCAGAAGCAGGGTCACCTCCATGTCAAACTCATCATAATCAGGGAATTCCAGCAAGACATCTGCAAAGCGAAAGCCATACAGTTCCCTATGCTTACGGACTCGCCTGACAACAGCAATGTCTCCGTTTGCCACAAATGGAGGCACATTCATTGAATAGTCATCATATTTGTCCGATGCCTCCATGACATGCTCGGTCCAGTAATAATTATTCTTGACAATCATCAGCCGGTCACCCTTGGAAAGTTCATCTTCCCGGTCAAGTATCGTTGAACGTATCCCATTATTGTAAAGGATTGCCCGTCGGTTTGAACGGCATAGCACCATGGTCTCATCGGCACCATCCCGGGAATAGCATGCAGCAATCTTCTCTATCAACTCAGACCCGTCAATACGGCAGATATCAGAACACCCTTTCAGATGAAATTGGAAAGGCTTGACGGAATAGACATCATAGGAATCTGCCGCAGGCAACGAATTCCTCAGTCTGGTGGCGTTATCCAGTATTCCAGACTCATGTGACTGGCGCATCACATCCTCAAGCGATGCCTCAAAGACCTCAAGTCCGTACGATGCCAGCTGGGCAGAAATCAGAGCCGGACTCAGCACCTCACCTACAGGCGGAAGCTGTGCCGCATCGCCGATAAGTACCATGGCACACCCTTTCCCGCCATATACATAACTGATCAGGTCATCCAACAGGCGTCCAGTACCGAACTGGGCACCTGCTAACCCTTCATTGGATATCATCGATGCCTCATCTACCAGGAACAGAGTATTTTCATGCAAGTTACGGTCAAGCGAAAAGACCGTTTCATCTGCAACTGATTTCTGTCTGTATATCTGCTTATGGATGGTTACCGCAGGAATTCCGGAATACAGGGAGAACACCTTTGCGGCACGTCCCGTCGGAGCCATCAGCTGCACTTTTCCCCTATGCTGACGCAAGGTTCTCACAAGCGCGCTGACAACGGTAGTCTTTCCGGTTCCGGCATATCCTCTGAGCACAAACACCTGTCTGCCTGACCCGGAAAACAGGAAATCCGTCATCCGTTCAAGTGCTGTCATCTGCCCCGGAGTGGGCCTGAAAGACCAGTTTTCAATAATATTCCCAAGTAAAACCTCCTTATTCATACAAACTTGACATAAAAAGTGCAAGAGAAATGAACCTCTTAAGGATATTTATTCTAAATTTGCAAGCACGAAATTAATTAAATAAAACAATAACTCTATGAAACATTTCATCAATGTTCTCCTTGCACTCTGCGCAGCAGGACTTGCATACATCTTCTACGGAAGTATCATGGGTCCTATCAAGTTTGAGAAGGAGAAGGCTGCAAGAGACGCAGCAGTCATTGGCAGACTGATTGACATCCGTTCAGCTCAGGTTGAATTCCACAACCAGAACCAGGGTAGATATACAGCCAGCTTTGACACACTGATTGACTTCATCAAGACAGGAAAGCTTCCTGTTGTAAAGAAGGTCGGTGAACTTAATGACCAGCAGCTTGAGCAGGGCTGGACTGAGTCTAAGGTACTTGCACTCTACAATGAGGCCAGAACTGCAAAGAACAAGTCTGTTGCAGACAAGAAGTGGGCAGAGGCTCAGGAAGCAGGTCTTATCGTAAAGGGTGCTGACGGTGCAATTGAATATCTTTTCAGCCGTGATACCGTATGGGTAAGTCTTATTGACTCAATCTACCCAGACAACTTCAACGCCGATTCTCTCCGTTACGTTCCATTCAGCAACGGTAAGGAGTTTGAGATGGCTGTAGGCTGCGATACAACAAAGTCAGGTTCATTCATGTGGCTGTTTGAGGCTAAGACTGAATTCGTAAACTACCTTAAGGGTATCAACGATCAGGAGCTTTACAACATCATTGATGAGCGTGAGCAGTTGGGCCGCTATCCAGGTATGCAGGTTGGTGACGCTACAAGCGGTAACAACAACGCAGGAAACTGGGAGTAATCTCAATGGCTGAGAAAGCTATCAGATACAAGACACTATCCATCCGCAGGACTGCGGATGGATTTTGTTTTATGTCCCACAGCAAATCAGACCGTCCTGACATCCGCTTCATAGAAAAAGAAGGCAACTCAGTATCCGAGGCTGAGTTTGCAGGGATTCTGAAAGAATCTGGCTTCATCCCGGCAGATTTTGCACGTGTTCTTTTCATCCCATCAGAGAAGAACTACACATTGGTCCCTTCCAGCCTGTTCATTGAATCAGAGGCCACTTCTCTGCTGAAATTTGCACAACCCAAGACTCCGACCGGAGCATCGGTGATGCACTACCCTGCGCCCCAGATGGGAGCAGAGATAATCTACAGCCTTGACGGCAGGACCAAGGACGCAGTAAGTGCAGTAATACCAGACGTAAGGTTCATTCCGCACATCAGTCCGATGCTCCAGTATCTCATGACCATAGCAAAAGGGGGAACTGTGGTCTGGATCAATATAGAAGAAGGTGTCGCAGACATCATGGTTGCAGATGATGGAAAGCTGCTGCTGGCGGACAGCCGGAAACATGTCAGTTCGTATGACACCCTTTATGCAGTAATGGGAGCAATCAAGAGTTTCCAACTGCAGAAATCAGAAATTCTTCTGTCCGGAGATACAGAAGACATCAGCCAGAACCTTACCCGCATGGCCGGAAGAGTCACATCCATCCTGAAAACCCCTACAGAGTTGCCCGTAGATCTTAGAATAATACTACAATGAGAGTTATTGCAGGAATTTACAAGCATCGTCATTTTGAAGTGCCACGCACATTCAAGGCACGTCCAACCACAGACTTTGCAAAAGAGAACCTTTTCAATGTACTCAGCAACCGCATTGACCTTGAAGAAGCCACAGCCCTGGACCTCTTTGCCGGAACCGGCAGCATCAGTCTGGAACTGCTGTCAAGAGGATGCTCACGCGTAGTATCCGTAGAGAAGGACCATCAGCATCACGCTTTCATCAGGAAAGTGATGGAAACCGTAAAGACAGACTGCAGCATCCTGATAAAGGGAGACGTATTCAAGTACATTGACACCTGTGCAAGTCAGTTCGACTTCATATTTGCAGACCCGCCATACCAACTGGAGAATCTTGAAGAGATACCAGACCGCGTTCTTGACAGAGGAATGCTCAAACCCGACGGCATATTCGTCCTGGAACATGGAGAGAAGAATGATTTCTCTGACCACCCACGCTTCACGGACATGCGTGTCTATGGAAGCGTTCACTTCTCTTTCTTCAAATAAAGAGAGGAGAATTATCTTCCGCCGCCACCGAAGCCGCCTCCGCCAGGACCACCCATGCTCCTACGGCCACCCATACCTCCAGGGGCACCCATACCACCACTAGGGCCGCCATTAAAGCTACCCGGACCTCTGTTTTGGCCACCAGGCATATCGCCTATGACTCTCATTCGGGAATTCTCACGCATCTCCTGACGGGCCTGTCTGCTTCCAAACACATTGATCCTCAGAATGAAATGCACCATTACATAGCTATGGATTGTATTATTCCATGTATCTGTACGGCCTGTTGTCGTTACACGTCTGTTGAAGTTGCTCTCCTGGTTCAGGATATCATTCCACTGAACAGACAGTGTTCCTGCATTCTTCTTGAACATACTGATTGACATGGTGGCATTCCACACAAATTCATCGGTGTTGGCTGCTGCAGAAGAAAAACCTCTGCGGCTCTGCATGTTCGCATCCGAAGATACCCTGAAATTATGCCACTTGGTCTTGAGGCTTACACTCGGTCCATAGCTGAAACTATATGTATTCTGCTCATTTCCCTGCAATTCATTGATTGAATGATTGTAATTTACACGGCCATTCAGGCGTACCTCAAGCATATCACTCATATAGGTTCCAGTCACACGCTCAGAAACGGATGAAGTCTTGGTTGTACTCAACAGAGACTGACTGTCGCCGGGCATTGCCCCTCTTGATCTCATGTACCCCTCAGAATGACCATAATTAGCCTGAGTAGTAGAACTGAATTTAAACTTGGTATTGAACTGGAACGGAGCATTATATGAGAAATTTGCCGTTGCATTCCAGTTTGCCCAAAAGCCATCCATATTGACCGGCTGAGACGTTGACACACCTGTCATCTCATCATAGACAGTACGGTTTGAGATATTTCTCAACGTATTGCTTAATGATGCACTGGCATTGTAAGTACGCTGTGTCTCGGTGTTTGAGGTGTTGAACTGGACCTCCATTGAGTTTCTGAATGTTGGCTTCAATCCAGGATTACCCTTTGAGATATTCAGAGGATTGCTGTTATCTGTGATATTAAGCAATTGGGTCATTGACGGCTGACTGGTACTACCACGATACGTGAACTGCAGACTGGTCAGACGTGACCATCTGTAGCGAAAGTTTGCCGTAGGAGTCCAGTTAAACACAGTTCTGGCGGTATCCGCATGCACACCCATGTGGTCATATTTCATGTCAGAATGCTGCGGCATCAATGAGAATCCAATATTGAAATTATAGAAATCTGTCGTCCTGCGCAGCTGAAGATCAATTGTCTGGTCAAAGTTTTCATAAGTTGCATAAGTACTCAATGAATCTTTCCTGAACAGCTCAATCTCTGCCTCTGACGGAAGATCCCAATTCTCATACCAGTCCGGATATAGATTTGACGGTAACTGATATGTATTCTGGTTTCTATCTTGGAAACGGTACTGGAACTGATAACTTAACTGCAAATAGGTGGCCCTAGCAATAGGCTCGCTCCACATAACTCTTGTAGAGACATTCTTTGTAATCTCAGGTGATGCCTGATACCTATTCATAATAGTATCCCTTCCTGCAACCTGATAGTACTTCTGCTTTGAGTAACTGAAAGAATCACCAGAATTGTTCTGATAAGAAAAGTTCATCGTGAAGGTGAAATTACGCCCCTCATTTCCAAATTTTCTGTTGAACTGCAGATTATTGCTAACCTGGAAATTGTTTCTGTAGCTCTGCTGGTATCTTCTCTGGCTGTTCACACCAATTGCTGCCATAGTATCTGGCATCGATTCAAACTCATCCAAGACAACTGTCATGCCATGAAGATATGGATCAGAATTGAACGATGCAGACTGACTTACAGAACCATTGCCACTAGTGGAATACTGGATTCTTGGAGAAATGATAATGCTGGTCATGGTGTCAGGACGCAACTCCATCTTGAATTCTCCGTTAAAGCCCCTGTTCCAGTTGGAGCTGTTACTTGAATTGTTGCTGAATGACTGTCTGGTTGTTGTTGTCAGGTAAGTTTCTGACTCTGAACGGTTCATTGACCTGGAATCAGAACCATTGAAGGTGACGTTTCCCGAAATATCCACTGGATACTCATCCCGCCTTCTAGGGTAAGCCTTACCAAAAGTCCTGCTCAAATTCACACCCAACTGAGTATTGGTACTCTGCCCATTTCCTCCACGTCCTGCATTACCGGTATTGGCAACCACGCTAAACTGCTTGCTCCTGTTTATGCGGTTTACAGTAAACCTTCCGGAATATAGCATCGAGACCCAATCACCATAGTCATTGTTTCCTACTGGCGTACCCCCGGCCACATCGGTATTAGTCATAATGCTACCTCGCCATTGGGGCTTTGGTTCAACATCCATTACAACCTCTTCATTTCCGTCATCAATGCCCGTCATACGTGCCAAATCACTCTTGCGTTCATAGGCCTTGATTCTCTTAACCATCTCAGCAGGCAGATTCTGCAAAGCCATCTGTTTGTCACCGCCAAAATAGTCCCTACCATCAAGCATGATTCTTGAAACGGTCTTTCCGTTCCATTTCAGAGTTCCATCCGTATCCAATTCAACACCGGGAAGCTTTTTCACCAGTTCCTCAAGTACAGCACCCTCCGTGACATGGAATGCAGCGGCATTGAACATAAGCGTATCGTCAACCATCTCTGTCTCAGGAATGTCAGCCTCAATAGTCGCCTCGCTCAACAGAAAGGCCTCACTTTTAAGAATAAACTTTCCAAGATCAAGATTTCTGTCTCCGCGGCCCACCCTGAAGTCTGCCTCCTGCGGCGTATATCCAAGGAAGCTAAATCTGAGTACATAGTTTCCCTGGTTCAACTTCTGGAATGTAAAGATTCCGTCTTTATCACTGGCTGTACCTGCCACAGATATCGTATCTGGCAGGGAATACAATTGGACTGCAGCCTGTGGGATAACTTCTGAAGTCTCAGAATCCAGGACAACACCTTTTATAAACGTGTTACCGGTAAGTCTGGCATTCCTTGGAAGATTAGTACTGTTCTGTGCTGCCAGAATCAAAGGCATACAAATAGCCAGGAATATAGGAAGTAAATTTTTATACATATATTTGTCGTGCATTACATTTAATATATAAAATAGGTGGAAATGTTAAATGACATAATGGACACACCATGCGGAGCTACAGTTGCACAGGGGCTGGAAAGATACTATGTTTCAAGGGGATTTGTTACAGATACCCACCAAACAAGAATCTGGGGCATACTTACAGAGCTATATCTGGCATATTGCTTGACAGGGATTGACCTGCAGTTAATACGAAATTTCCAATATGCAGTACAGGAAGAAATGAGGCCTACAGATATCTCATGCAAAGATTATGACCAATTGTGTAAACTGGTTTTCTGCAACGGGAATCAGCTTCCTCTAATTTTTCCTGACGGAACGTTTAACAAAATAGAAATCGATGCGTCTTTATTAAAAGAAGCAATTGATTTCCTAAGAGACGGACAGTAAAAGGCCGGCAGGAAATCAGGCTAGAGAAAAAAGTATTATTTTTGGACTGTTAAAACTTAGAACTATGAAGAGAATTGCTACAATGGGCTTAGCCCTCATGGCTTTGACAGCAGTCAACGCACAGGGTTTCTACTACGAGTACCCAGCACAGAATTTCTACTACGACTATCCATACCAGAGCTACTACTATGAAGTTCCTGTACAGCAGACAAATCTTGAGGTATATGGAGATCCATTCGTACAGTATGAAGGCCGTTACATTGGTGATCAGTGCTACGTAACGTTCAAGGTTATCAACACAACCAACCTGACTTACCGTGGCCCTATCTATCTCAGAATCACTGAGCCGATGCACAGTTTCCGCGTATTGGCAGCACAGTCAGTACGTCTCAAGCCAGGAAGAATCTATGAGATCACTGCTACATTCAATACCGCTGACCTGTACCACGGAGTTGAGTACCGTCTGGCATTCGAATACAGAGATGGCAACCGTCTTATCCGCATGAGCGACTACCTTGAGTACACTCACCCACACTTTGTATTGGCACCGCCACCAGCTCACTACACCCCTTACAGAACCCCTGCAAGAACCAGAGCGGTAGTAATCAGAAGAGAGGTTCCAAAACCAAGAATGCAGAAGCCGGCACCACCTAGAGAGCAGCCAAGACCAATGACCTACCCTCAGGGAAACCGTCAGAACACTACGACTACACGTAGAGACAATACCACTGGCACAAGCACTGGTACACGTCAGAACACTACGACTAATACCCATCAGGAGGCTACTACCAACACCGGTACACGTCAGAACACTACGACTAATACCCGTCAGGAGGCTACCACCAACACTGGTACACGTCAGAGTACTACGACCACTACCCGTCAGGAGGCTACCACCAACACCGGTACACGTCAGAACACTACGACTAATACCCGTCAGGAAGCAACCACCAACACCGGTACACGTCAGAACACTACGACCAATACCCGTCAGGAGGCTACTACAAACACTGGTACACGTCAGAACACTACGACTAATACCCGTCAGGAGGCTACCACCAACACTG